>DAOVCM010000107.1 GCA_030670015.1 Candidatus Bathyarchaeota archaeon | reverse complement strand
ACTCGACATCCACGAGAAGATCAATGTACACTGTCCTCTCGGCGATCTCCCTCGCCTCCTTCTGCTTTTCCCATGACATCAACATCGCATAGGCACCCGCGCGCTTTCCGAGATATAAAAACATCAACAAACCCCAATTGTAAAAATTACATAGGAGGGAGGGGGGTAGCGTAGATGAACGTGGAAAAACGTCAAATTCCGGGATGGCTTGTGAAAAACAGTCTGATAGGAGCCGAAGCCGTACAGGAAACAAGTCTTCTTTATAAAGAAGCCGTACAAGAAATGTGTTTCTGAATAAAACCTCTCATATGGACTAGTACAATATACAAAAATATACCATGAAATCGTGTACACAGCTTGATCAATCAAATATCCCGAATGATTAAATCATCGCTTAACTAACGACGCAGAACATAAACAGCATGTTTAATATAACGTTAACAATCGAAACACACAGTCAGTTCCGCACCCACAACATAGTTACACTTGATCAAAGCCTAATCATGGATTCTATGTTTCAAGGTTGCTAAGATACCAGAGACAATACGCTGAGGTAACTACAAGTCGTATCTCTGTTTCAGGAAATCTCTCAACCCCGCTAGCGCCCTCAAAGCCGGGGAATTATCGTCATGGTCTATAGGCGCTATCCCAAGCATATCTGCCTCAGCCACAGACTCGTCATAGGGACCGTACGCGGCTAGGGGGATGCCCAGCTTGGCCATCCATTCCTCGATGAACATCCTCTCCTTCTCGTTTCCCACCTTGTTGCCAACAGCCAGCACCTCCCTCACCTCAATATCCTTGGCCAGCTTCAGGGTCCTCCGAACCGTATCAACGGACTTCATCCGAGGCTCCACGACGACGAGCATGGCGTCCATCCTGCGTGCAGGTCCCCGCCCCAGCTGCTCTAGTCCGGCAACCATGTCCATGATGAGGATATCCTGCCTCTGGATGAGAAGGTGTTGGACGAGGACTCTGAGCAGAGCGTTGGAGGGGCACATGCAGCCTGTATTGCCGCCCTTCACGGTTCCCATCACTAGGAGCTGGACCCCATCAGGCCCGACGACCCCGAACTTGTCCACGATGTCACTCACTGTCGGCGTCAACCTGAACACGGAACCGTATGATCTACCCGGCGTCACACCTGTCTTCTCCTCGATCAACGTATCATTATCCGATAGCGGTATTATCTTATCCGCGACCTCAGATTCAATACCCAGAGAGGATGCTGTGTTTATATTAGGATCAGCATCCACGGCGAGCACGTTGTAACCATCCCTGGCTAGCATCCGTGCCAATGTTCCCGCGATGAAGGTCTTACCGACGCCTCCTTTCCCTGCTACAGCTATCTTCAACTTGGAACCTCACCTCAATGTATCCAGACCTATCTTATGGACAATCTTTTCGACCGCGAGGTATGAGGGAGACTCATCCCGTCGATCGAGAGGAGGCTTTCCTTTCATGTTAAAGGTCATGACATCCTTCTATATAGTTAAGTTTCCAGCGTTCTTTAAGCCTATCTCCGTAGCTTTTTCCAAGACATGTTCTATCTCTTGTAGAAAAAAGTTCCCGACAAGATAGATATGTTTTACGTTGATGCGAACCTCCTTAGTAAGACCTTTACCCGCTTAGAGGTTTCAAAGCTCATCCTCAACGGATAAGTGATGATCATCATGGCATCAACATCTCGGTCTGTCCTTCGGTTCAGGTGCTCTATATCTGCTCAATGTCCAGAAGCGTAACCGAGTAGTTCCTAGTTAAAGTATTCAGAATCCTCGTGTGCACGTTGTTCACGTAACAGTAGTAGCCCTCTCCTTAGGAGCGCCCCATCGCTAGGAGGTCAAATGGTCAAATCAGTCCTCCTCCACCAGCTTCTAGAAGATCCAGACTTCCAAGAGATCTCTTTTAGGAATTGACAACAAGAACGTTCCTTTCTCAATCCTGTGTACCTTATGTATCTCTTTGACGAGTTCGCTGTAGGCAGGGCGTTTTATTATCCTCTTTTAAAAATCTATTGAATCAACAATAGTCACCGGATCCGCTTATAATTATCTTTTAATCAAAAAAAGACCATAAAAACAAATTTTTCTCTAATTTTTTTTATAATCTTAGATAAATTTTATATTGTACAATAAGAGAATTCAAGGATCTAAAGAGCTTACTAAGTCGTGTAAGGAAAGAAAATGGGTGTCTGTATGACGGTTAAGAACGTGAAATTGAACATCAAGGAATTGGAAACGCAGTTGGGGACTTTTAAGGGGTTGCAGATCGCGATTGGCAGGGTTGTTGAAGAGGATCTGAAGGATCCTTTAGGCCCCACGCCGTTCCCTTCGATAGCCGACCTTAGGGAATGGGATCGAAAGCTATTGAAGCGGTATCCGCCGTTTTACGTGCCTTTCTGCGATGTCTGCTGCTTCTGCACCTTCGGAAAGTGCGACCTGAGCCAGGGAAAGAGGGGGGCGTGCGGCTTGGACATGGCGGCTCAGCAGAGTCGGATAGTTCTCCTCGCATGCTGTATAGGAGCTGCGACACATACTGGTCATGCCCGGCATCTCGTTCATCATCTGATGGAGGAGTTCGGGGGGGATAGTCCTATCGATGTCGGGAGGGATGCTGTGGATATAGATGCTCCTGTCACGACGATTGTAACCGGTATTAGGCCTAAGACGCTTGGAGACCTCGACGTTATTCTGGACTACTGTGAGGAGCAGGTTACCCATCTTCTGTCCTGTTGCCACACTGGGATGGAGGGCGACAACATAGACTTTGAGTCGAAGGCTTTTCATGCTGGGATGATCGACCAGGTGGGAATGGAGATCGCCGACATGGCGCAGATCTCCTTATACAATTTCCCCAGAGCTGACCCGGATGCTCCCCTTACCGATATCGGATGGGGCGTGTGCGACACCTCAAAGCCCTTGATTCTGGTCATCGGTCACAATGTCCCTCCAGCCGTGGAAATAATTGATTATCTCATCGAGAACCAGCTCTACGGACAGGTAGAGGTCGCTGGGATATGCTGCACTGCCATAGACATGACCCGTTATAACGCCGGCGCGAAGATCGTTGGACCCATCTCCTGGCAGCTTCGATTCATAAGGAGCGGGGTTCCAGACTTGATAGTCGTGGATGAACAATGCATCCGAACAAACCTCATCGAGGACGCGCAGAAAATCGGCGCTCCATTCATAGCAGCCAGCGAGAAAAACTGTCAAGGATTAGAAGATAGGACACGGGATACAACAGACGACATCGTAAGGGACCTTGTAGAAGGGAATGTGCCTGGCGTGCTAATACTTGACCCCGATAAGGTGGGAGAGGTGGCCGTCAGGGTAGCCAGAGAGGTCGCCCCACTTAGGAAGAAACGGGGCATATTCCCCAGCCTAGAGGAGATCGTTGAGGAGACAAAGAGATGTCACCGTTGCCTCGACTGTCAGCGAGCATGTCCAAACAATCTCCCGATCCCAGAGGCGGTGAGCCTCGCAGCCGAGGGAGATCTGAGCAAGTTCGCAAGCCTGTATCAGGATTGCGTGGGATGCGCCCGTTGCGAAAGCGCCTGCCCCATCCGCCTACCGCTGCACAGCTACATCATGAAGGCCTCTGAGAAGAGGATGAAGGAAGAGAAATTCAAGATCAGGACCGGAAGGGGGGCAATACAGGACATCGAGATCAGACGTGTAGGCGGCCCCCTTGTCCTAGGCGAGATACCGGGCATTGTTGCCCTCGTTGGATGCGCGAACTACCCCCACGGCGGAGAAGAAGTGGCAGAGATAGCAGAAGAGTTTGCGAGGAGAAAATACATCGTGACGGCGACCGGATGCGCAGCCATGTCGATGGCGATGGTGAAGGACGAGGATGGGCTGACCATATACGAGAAATATCCCGGGGCCTTCGACGCCGGAGGGGTCCTCAACATCGGATCCTGCGTATCCAACCCACACATCGCTGGAGCCGCTATCAAAATAGCTAGAATATTCGCCAAGCGCAACCTGAGAGCCAACTACGAGGAGATAGCCGATTACATTCACAACAGGGTCGGAGCCGTGGGCGTGGCATGGGGCGCCATGTCGCAGAAGGCGGCCTCCATAGCCAGCGGCTTCTGGCGCCTCGGAGTACCCGTCATCGTCGGTCCCCACGGCATCAAGTACCGCCGCATGCTCCTGGGGAGGAAAGACCGGGAGGAGGACTGGTACGTCTATAATGCCAGCACAGGGGAGAAGGTTTACGGGGGCCCTGTGCCGGAACACTTATTCTACGCGGCCGAGACGAAGGAGGAGGCGATAGTGCTAATAGCGAAACTTGTCATGAGAGCCAACGACACCACAAAGGGTAGGGCGATAAAGCTCACACACTGGATCGACCTCCACCGACGGCTCTACGGAACAATGCCAGACGACATACACCTATTCGTGAGACGAAAGGCAGATATTCCCCTCACAATGAGGAGTGAGATCCTGAAAATCCTTGAGGAAAAGGGCTGGGAGGAACGGGAAATACCCGACCCCACACTCTTAAAGAGATTGATCAGGGAGAGGGCGAGTTAAGATGGCGAAGACAGAATCTTGGCAGAT
>DAOVCM010000090.1 GCA_030670015.1 Candidatus Bathyarchaeota archaeon | reverse complement strand
CTAACTACGTCGTCGACGAGGAGGAGGACGTACTCAGGGACATGGCTGAGAAAGCTCCCTCTTCTAACTGCAAGGACTATGGGAAGACCAGCTACGAGATCTACAAGGCCGTCGACTTCGACTTCACACAGGTCGACCCAGCTCTATTCGCCCCCGCCGTGGTCACGCTGACGAGTGCCCAAACAGGCGCATCATACACATACGGCGAGATAAACAACGGAGTCATCAAGAGCTCGGTGAGGAGCTGAGACGCCTCAGCTCCTGAGTAGCTCCCCCATCTTCCTGAATATTCCTCTGTTTGCTTCCAGGCTGTCCCTGTAGAGCGTGTAGAAGCCTTCGTAAACTCTCATCCTGTCAGGGTCAGGCTCCGTCTTCACCTTATCTCCCAGCCAGCTCTCTATGACCCCGTGATCCTTCAGGACACCGGTTCCGAGGCCTGCTAGGATAGCGTCTCCCAGAGGCGCGCCCTTAGCTTCAGGGATGTAGTCCATGGCGAGGCCTGTTACATCTGCGATAATCTGTCTCCAGAGCATCGACCTCGCGCCGCCATCCACCAGCGTCACCCTGTTAACGGGGAGACCCGCCTCCCTTGCCGCCTCTATGCTGTACCTCATGGCATAGGCAACACCCTCGAGGACAGACCTGAACATGTGACCCTTGGTGTGGAAGACGGAGAGGCCGAGGAACCCCCCGCGGAGGTGCTCGTCCCAGTAGGGAGCCCGCTCGCCCACCATCATGTGGGGTAGGAAGATGAGGCCGTCAGAGCCGGGGGATACCTTCTCAGCCTCGTTATCAAGGAGCTTGTAAGCGTCTTCGCCCCGGTTCTTCTCAGCCTTCTTCTCGATCTTCCCTAGCTCGTCCCTGAACCATCGGACGCAGTACCCCGCTGTCACAACGCCGGTGAAGGAGTAGGTCCACTCCTGTCCGTTGACGACGTAGGGAAAGTTGATCAGACGAGGTGACAGCCGGGGTTCGTGGCTGATGAAGCCGTTGCACATGGAGGTGCCGAGCATAGAGGCGAGGTCGCCGTCTAGGATGGCTCCGCCAGCCAGTGCGCTGACGGGCGCGTCGACGCCTCCTGCGCATACGGGGGTCCCTTTTTTCAGCCCTGTCTTTTTCTCCCCCTCGGAGTTCACCTCTCCCACCACCTCCTCCGACGAAAGGATCTCCTCAGGGAAGAGGGAACGGGGAATGCCAAGCTCATTCATCATCTCTTCTGACCAAGTACGCCTGTGGATGTCGAAGATCCCACCGTAGTTACCTGCGCTGGACAGGTCGACGCTCTCCACGCCGGTGAGGAGGTGGACGCAGAAGCTGTTAGGTGTCACGAGCCTGTGGATCTTGTCCCAGACCTTCGCCTCGTGCTCCCTTATCCAGAGCATCTTTGTGTAGCCGTAGTATGGGTCAACGACATTCCCAGTGACTCTGAAGATCTCGTCGACGCCGACTTTCTCCCTGACCCACCGGCACTCCTCCGTAGCCCTCCTATCAGCCCAGATGATGCAGGGTCTGAGGGGATTCATGACTCTGTCGACGGGAATGCCGCTACCGCCATACAGGCTGCTGATGCATACCCCTGCGATGTCGATGGGGTTGACCCTCGAATTCTCAACCACCTGCTTTATAGTCTTGAATGTAGCCTGAACCCAGACTTTCGGCCACTGCTCAGCCCATCCCTGCTGAGGGTTGAGGACGCCATACTCCTCGAAGGCAGTGGATAGTATTTTGCCTTCTGAATCCACCAGAACGGTCTTTGTCCCCAAGGTGCCGATGTCAGTGCCCACGAGATACGACATACCCAGTCTAGCTCCTTCGATGTCAGTTACAGGCTACGTGGGTTTCTGGTACTTCCGTCCTTCTCTGTCGTAGATGGTGTATCCGATGTCGAGTCTGTGGGCCACCTCAGCCAGGGCTGGAGTGATGTCCCCGTAGGTGAAGCCAAGGTGGTTACACGGCCAGACCTGGATGAGTTCCTTGTCGGGCATCGGGATCTTACCCTTGATAATGGGCCAAGAGGGGTTATACCTCTCGTGCTCTGAAGGGTCGACGTCAACCGTCTTGATGACTGCCGCCACAAGTTTGTACCGGAGGTTCTCCCTGCCAAGACGGGCCACAGTCATCAGGTGTCCCCCTGGAGTCCTTCCCCTGACGGAGCTGCCGCCGGCGTCATAGAAGATCTCCTGCCCCATGTACTCAACGAGGTCCAGCTTCGCCTTTGAGTCCATCTCGGGACCGCCGAAGAAGTAGGGCGGGTGCTGACCGCAGTTGATTATGTAGAGGATGCCGTCCTCCACATCTCGAAAGTCGCCGAAGCCCGACGGTTTCCCTGTGATGAGGTGCATGATGAGCTGGGTGAGGGCGGAATCCATGTCGTTCTCGCACGCCATGGGAATGACAGGCTTATCCTCGCCGTCTGGGCCGATGTCGTTGTTCATGTAAGCGGTAAGGAGGCAGACTGTGCACTCCCTACTGCTCAACTCATCCTGGCACTTTACACCAGCGAATGTTGCACCGTACTCGTCAACGATATCTCGGCAAGCATAGTAGAGGCTAAGCTGGTAGACGATCTTGCTGAAGGACCGGAGCTTCTCCCTGCTCAGGTCGATCTTACCGTGTTTACTCAGGTACTCCGCGGCTTTTCTCAGCCGGTCATCAAGGATCTCGTATTCGCTCTCCCCAGGCCTCCCTGTCCACTTAACCATCTCCCAAGCTCTAACGAGGAGCTCTGACTGGTCGAGGGCCTCGTAGCTTAAGCCGAACAGCTTCTGCCACTGGTCGACATCTGCTGTAGTAGTGGGCATCTTCAAGCTCATGCCGCCGAGGGAGAGGTATTTCTGCCTCTTCAATTGGCGGATCACCTTTCTGGTGGTCTCCTCTGCGTTGGCACGTTTTTCGTAGAAACCTAGGACGGCGAGGAGTTCCTGAAGTACCTTTGGGTTTTTTTCGATGTCGCCGAAGACGTGGTAGAAGGGAATACCTATCCTGGTGAGGCCACCGCCTGCGGCCATCCCCGCGACCAGGCCCGGTACCTGCGGGTCCTTGTGGGAGAACATGACCACCCGAGCGATGTTATCGGTCTCAGCCATGAAGTTTTTGACTGCGTCAACTGAGTCCCAGGGGAATGTCCAGGAGCCCTGATTGATGACTAGGGCTTCCGGAGCCTCTGATGCGATGGTCTTTATGTGGGCTTGGACGAGTCGGGTGTTCCACGCTATCTGATCCATCTTAGGGAGGCCTTCACCTCCCCGAACAACATCTATGTTAGCCCCACGAAGAGCTCTTACGAGTAGCTCCTCCTGTTTTAGCATGAAGTCTATGTTCTCTTTCCTGACCCAGGGCCTCGGGTCGTTGGGGGAGAAGACACCTACCTTCATTGTCATCCCCTCGGAAGCCGCTTCTCGACGGGTAGCATGGGTCTAAAGGGCTTGTGGGCCTCTGTCTGGTACCAGTAAGCGGTGCTGCTGTAGTCGTCTGACCGGCGGTTGGCGTGGCCGTGTTCGATTGTGACCTTGATGGACTTTTGGAAGTAAACTGGGTCAGCGATGTGGTACCTGTACCAGGTGACCTTACCAGACCAGTTGGGGCCTCCGGGGATGGGAAGTCCGTGGAAAGGGGCGCAGTACTCCTGCGTGGGGCACCAGGACATGCCGTAGTAGTCCTCGGTGCCGGTGCCTACGATGCTGGGCTTTTTTTCTCCGTCGATGAAGATCATGTCGTCTCCCTCGCCGTACCAGTTGAACTCCTCGGTCTCCCGCAGGTTGTGGACGTTCACGTTGCAGCCGACGTAGTGGCCCGTCCCCTCCGCCTTGAGGAGGACGTAGTTTCCGGCGCCATCGGGGTTTTTCCCCTGGAAGAGCCATGTCCGGTTGTCCATGTCATCTTCGGGGATACCCTCAGTCGGGTTCTCCCGGTTCCACGTGGCGTGGAACCTGCCGAGGCCTGCCTCCAGTTCATCGTACTCCTCGTAGTCCACGTAGTAGTAGAAGGCTTCGACCTCAAGCTCTCCCTGATTCTCTATAGTGATGAGGGCTCCGTCTCCATAGGGCATAGGCCACCAGCAGTTGAAGCCCTTCCCATCCTGAGGAGACATCTGGAGGGGCGCGGAGACATAGTTGTGGGTGATGCCGTGGCCGATACCGAAGAAGTCTCCGATGGGAACCTCCACGCTCGGACCCTCCTCACCATCCCAGTACATCCTGAGGATGAGTTTACGGAGGAACCACTCCTCCTTGCTCCTTATGGTAACCCAGATGTGCTTGACGCAGCCGGCACCCTTCATCTCGACTAGCGTCGCATCTCCTCCGGCGGGGATGACGATGTAATCCTTGTTCCCCCCGGTCCTGTCGTAGCTGGAGACCCTCCTCCTTCTGCAATTTCTCAGCCTTGGAACATCCCCAAGCAAGCCAGTTAAATTGTTCAAACTCACGGTAAAACCTCTCTGACTCTTTATTGGTTTCATAGATATAATTTTGCATAGAATTTGCTTGCCTAAGAAGCATCTTTGATCTCAGAGAGCGGCTAAACCTCTGCCCTACACCCGATCTCCAGAGAAAAAAAATCAAGATTCTAGGGGTTGAGATACTCTTTCGTCATATCGAGCGAGAAGACTAGACCCTTCCACTTACCGAAGGAGGTGTAGAAATCTTCTATCTCCCTGTCTGAAGCCACATCGCCCTCCTTATGTATCAGGGAGAACCTCTTCCTGCCCCAGCTGTCAAGGGCGAGGAAATCGTATCTCCCTAACAGCTTGAGTATGTTGTCAACTGCGTAACTACCCACGCCCTTTATACCCATAACCTCCCGTTTTAAGCTGACAGGATCGAGGGGGCTGCCCTTCCAAGCCTCGACGTCGAGGTCTCCGTCAACTATCCTTCGAGTCAGTTCTACGAGGTATGGGTTGCGGTAGCCTGCCTTAACCTCTTTTCTGATGAAGTCCTCGTTTTTAGAAGCAACCTGCTGGGCAGTCGGGAAGGTGAACAACATCCCTTGGAACCCTTCGCCCAATTTTTCACAGAGCCTCCTCGTGATCGCTTTCGTGAGTGCCCAACTACAGTTTGTTGAGCTTATCGTTTTCACAACATCCTCGAAGACAGTTGGGCTTCGGACACTATGTCCAGCGCCTATAT
>DAOVCM010000187.1 GCA_030670015.1 Candidatus Bathyarchaeota archaeon | reverse complement strand
CACGTAATCATATCCTACCTCCAGAAGGGCTGTCATAACCCTCTTCCACTCCACATCTCCCCAGCCGACCACACGGAACCTGAAGCCCCGGCCCGCCCTCGTCCACGACCCTGTGGGTATACGCCCAGACAATGCAAGGTTCTCCTTCACCAATTCCGCATCCTTTGCATGGGCGTGGTAGATCCTGTCCCCGAACTTCTTGATGAAGACTACGGGATCGATCCCCTGCCAGACCAGATGGCTCGGGTCAAAGTTGAACCCGAACTCCTTCCTACCATCCAACGCCTTAACCGCCTGTTCAGCGGTCTCGATGTTGTACGCCTGCTCCTGGGGATGCACTTCGTGGGCGAACTTGATCCCATACGCAGCGAAGACGTCCAGAATCTCCCCCCAACGCTCAGCCAGCAGCTCGAAGCCCTTCTCAAAAATTTTTTCGTAAGCAGGTGGGAAGATATACCACGCTCCCCAGTTTGAAGCGCCGAGGAACCCATTGACCACGGGCACATCAAGCGCAGCCGCGGCTTCAGCTGTCTTCTTCATTCTTTCTATGCCATACTTTACCTTCTCCTCCGGGGTTCCCTTAAACCAATCGTCCGTTGAGGCGTCGAGGGGACCTAGGACGAGCTGTCCCTCCAGGTGGTTGCTCAGTCCTGAGATGAAGAGGCCATACTTCTCGATTGTCTTCTTGTATTCGGTGGCTCCGCCCTTCAGAATCTTATCTATGTCTATGTGGGAGCTTCCCCTCCATGCGGCGATCTCGACAGCTTCGTAGCCCAGACTTGAAATGTATTTTAGAACCTTCTCCAGGGGACGCTCGTTGAATAACACGGTTAGTATGCCAATTTTCAATGTCTCTCTCTCCTAATCATATAGATAGAGTGCCTCCATCTGGATTTAACTTCTCGCGGAATACCCGCTATTGGAGCCAGCGATGTAGAAGCTCATTGCTAATCGAAAATAATAGCGAACAGAATTATGTGAAGCGATGAAAGCTGGGGGGTTAAGGGTTCGAGTCCTTCTGCACTATCAGACGAGGGTTATTGATGTAATGGTAACACACTGGTCTGTGATATCAAATGCGAGGGAATTGCTGAGGTCACATGCTGTACTTGAATATTTATATGAGCTCTCAAGATAATCGCTTATGTGAAATTGACTCTGACTGAAAAGAGGGTAAAGTATGAAGATGGATAATAAAATTGCCTTAGTCACAGGCGCTGCTTTGGGGTATAAAAACGGTGGACCTTCAATAGGAAGTGCTACCGCGTTTAAGCTCGCTTCTGAGGGAGCAAAAGTTGTAGTCGTTGATATTTTAGAAGAAATGGGGCGGAGAACTGTCGACAAAATTCGAGAAAAAGGAGGAGAGGGCCTATTTGTAAGGGCAGATGTCTCTAAGACGGATGAGGTTAGAAAGGCAGTAGAGGTAACTAAGCAGAATTTTGGGAAGTTACATTGTCTTGTGAATTGTGCGGCTTCCTATGAAGGAGACATTTTTAGAAATGTGGTGGATATTCCGGAGACAGACTGGAATCATATTATTGACGTGAACTTAAATGGCTACTTCAGGTTTACTAAATATGCAATACCGTTAATATTGGAAAGTGGTGGAGGAACCATTGTTAATATTTCATCAGGTGCAGCTTTCAATGTCTTGAAAAATTTCTGCGTGTATCCTGTGACAAAAGCTGCAATTAATTCATTAACAAGAACAATAGCTATCGATTTTGCTCCCCAGATCCGTTGCAATGCTATCTGCCCTGGCTTTGTGAGGATAGCCAATTCAGAAGGCAATCGTACTCAAGATGAAATTAAAAAATGGATTGCAAATATAGCCAAGACATATCCCCTAAAAAGAGTTTGTACAGTAGAAGAAATCGCCAATGTTGCCCTATTTTTAGCATGCGACGATTCATCATACATCAATGGTCAGTGCATTATAGTTGACGGTGGAAGATACATATCCGATACTCATGAATTTTAACATGCTCTGCAGTTTGTGCGTATCATGTTCTTAATCGTGGTGTGCATCAAAGACGTAGAGCACGAACAGATCATACATCCTGAAAAAAGTTACTAAATTTCGTTCCTGAGCTAAATTAACAATTAGTGTGTATATCAAATATAAATAAAAGCATGGTTCTACTAACCTTAAGGCTCTTGATGGACAGAAACCATTCAGACATCTGTCCGGCAGTGGAGATAGTTACAAGATGAGTCACCAAAGTATCTCGTTAAAAAATCTGACAGCAGACGCTGGAGGATCTGTCACGGCTTCAGTTCCCTGCACGAGATGCGGTGGACCTCTCACATTAGATAGGATCCCAGACTTCGCAGTGGTTGAATACACGACACGGTGCAAAGCTTGTGGATGGTCAGGTCCTTTAAGGCAGCTACGATGCGGTGGCTGCCATAAGACGAGTTTTTTCACCTGGGAACGTGAGTATTGGAGATGCATCTCATGTAACCATACAAGAAGTTCATCTCCACCAAGACGACAACAATGATAAAACCTCGAACTCCGTCAAATGTCACACAACTGGTTTTAAGGTTATAGTTTTCTGTGTTTCATAACTCTTATAGGCCGCTAAGATTATTTGCAGCGCTTTCAACCCGTCTTCTCCAGTCACTTCAGGCTCCTCGTCGCTTAAGAGACGGTCTGCGAAGGACTCAATCTGGAGGCCAAAGTGACTTGGGTGAGGCTTATCAAGAACCCGTACCTGCTCCTGCCTGTCCTTACCGAAGAAAAACATCTTGTTTGGGTATGTGAAGATCCTGAGCGCTCCCTCCGTACCGTGGACACTCAAATTTCCTGGGTGAGGGTCCCACTTGGGTACTCCCTTGGCGTCGTAAGACCCCCAGCTGAAGATCCCCTCATAAGGCATATCGGTCGGGTAGGTTACCTCATTGTAGACTAGCTGACCTATGGCCCCGTCTTTGAACTTCATAGTCAGGAACTCCGTTCTGGGTGGCTGTCCAGCTCTATTACCTCGTCCGAAGACCCACTCTACATCGTTTCCCGTGAACCATCTGAATACGTCCACAAGGTGGATGCCATGATCGGTCAGCCCTCTTCCTCCCAACCCAGGAGCCCCAACAGGGTAAATCTGATAAGGTTGAAAATGCTCAAGCCCTCTGCCGCCTATGAACGTCTCCATGAGGAGGACCAGATCACCCAGAAGGCCGCCGTCTATCATCTCCTTCGCCTTTCTGCAAGTGGGGAAGAAACGAAATGTCTCTCCGTAACACAGCTTCACAC
>DAOVCM010000056.1 GCA_030670015.1 Candidatus Bathyarchaeota archaeon | reverse complement strand
GCATAGTCGTTTGAAGCCATCTTGACATATTACTCTCATACGTGTATAGCCCAGATTCTTATCTACAATACCCAATACGTCATTCCTGTTAGGCAGGAGTATGCGCCCTCGTATATCGCTCTCGCTTTTAACTAATTTTTTTCCCATTCTACGTTTAACCGGAACTCTCTAATGAAACGGTGACTTATAAAACCGTGTACTCTGAAAAAAATGCCAATTTTATTCATCTACAATGATAACTACAAAAAAATCTGATACGTATATAAACAATGAATACGATAAAGTAAGTGGTGAATTATATAGCCAGCAAGGCCACACTTTTGAAGGAAATACTCAGAATAGATAGTGAGATCAAACAGCTAAGAACGGATTCAACTTTTCTGAAAATCAGTCGAAACCTTAAAAAATTGGAGAACACAGACTTTAGAACCCCAATAATTATTACTGTCTCTCCGGACGACCTAGACAAAAAGCTTAGGATTAGGAGACGTTCAAAAGAGATGAAAGACACTATACTCAGATACAGAGAAAGGCGGCTTGAATTCGATGAAAAGATAACTACACTGTATGGACATAGAAAAATACTTGAAGATCAGCTCTTCAGGTAAAAATAGCTGTTTCATGCTCTTAACTATATTATCCGTGATATTCTCCCCATGGATTCTATAATAAAAAGGGTATCTATTTTCATCTACTACATCTATTCCCTCACGAGAGGAATCTCGTTCGCTTGTACATAAAACTAGTTTAGCGGAACAATCTTTACAAGCAGGCTGGGCAGATTAATAGCTGAAAAAAAGGAAAAGTGCTACCTGATGGTCCTGGAGAAGTTGGGCTCGTCCCTCTACGACGCCCTTAGAAAGGTGATTCGAGCGCCTGTTGTCGATAAAGAGTTGATCAAGGAACTGATCAGAGATTTCCAGCGGGCTCTCCTCCAGGCTGACGTTAACGTCCAGATCGTCATGGAGCTCTCACAGAACATTGAGAAGAGGTCCATGGAAGAGAAGTTGCCATCCGGTATAAGCCGTCGTGAGCACGTCGTCAAGGTAGTCTATGATGAGCTAACTCGATTCGTTGGCGAGAAGCCCGAGCACCTAACCATCCAGCCGGGGAAGCAGAACGTTCTCATGCTCATCGGCATTCAGGGCTCAGGGAAGACGACACACGCGGCGAAGCTTGCTCGCTACTTCCAGAAACGTGGATTGAAGCCTGCTCTTGTCTGCGCTGATACCTTCAGGCCTGGTGCTTATGACCAGCTCCGGCAGCTAGCTGAGTCTATTAACGTTGACTTCTTCGGAGATCCCAATAGCAGGAGCCCTGTAGCCACCGCGAGGAAGGGAGTTGAGGGCTTCAGGGATCACGAGGTCGTCATTCTTGATACGTCGGGTCGGCATAAGGAGGAGAAGACGCTCATTATCGAGATGCAGGAGATAGCTGCCTCCGCCAGGCCCCAGGAAATCATCCTAGTTCTCGACGGAACCATCGGGCAGCAGGCGGCCGCCCAAGCAGCGGCTTTCCACGAGGCGACTGACATAGGATCTATCATCGTTACCAAGCTCGACGGATCGGCTAGAGGCGGAGGCGCTCTCTCCAGCGTCGCAGCCACTGGAGCACCCATCAAATTTATTGGCACCGGTGAGAAGATCGAGGACCTAGAGGTCTTTGTACCAAGCAGGTTCATCGGTCGACTCCTCGGAATGGGAGACATCGAGGGGCTGGTGAAGAAGGTGGAGGAAGCGGAAGTCTCCGTCACAGAAAAGGACATCCACGCCATCCTCTCCGGAAAGTTCACCCTCACTGACATGTACCAGCAGTTCGAGGCGATGAGGAGTATGGGTCCCCTTCAGAAGGTGCTTTCCATGATCCCGGGCTTCAGCTATCAGCTGCCTCAGGCTGACCTGGATGTTGCCGAGGAGCGTCTTGACAGGTGGAAGTACATCATCGAGTCCATGACCGTGGAAGAGCGTGATGATCCAAAGGTCCTCAACGCTTCTCGTGTGAGGAGGATCGCCAGGGGCTCAGGTACTGACCAGCGTGAAGTGAGAGAACTTATAAAACAGTATAACGCTATGAGGAAGATGCTCAAGCAGCTTAAGGGCAAGCGTAGGATGCTCCGACGGATGCCCTTTAAGCTTTGATGAGGCTACAATGATGGGAAAGTCCAAGGGACCACGAAGAAAGAGTCGTAGTGTGCTTACCAAGCGCGTCAGAGAGAAAGGGAAACTAGGCCTGAGCAGGTTGCTAACTAAGTATGAGGTGGGCGACAAGGTTGTCATCAACATCGACTCGGGCATCCACAATGGTATGCCTCACAAGCGCTTCCAAGGTAAGATTGCTAACGTCGTTGAGAAGCGGGGTAAGGCTTACGTACTTGAGATTCCACAGAGGAAAACATCGAAGTTGGTCATCGCCGGTCCCGAGCACTTGAAGAGACACTAGAGGTGGAAAGGAATATCTGTTCTAGAGAAGAAGCCGATAACAGTGGCCGAGGCTAAGAAGCTACTGGAAGCTAACCTCGAAGAGCTCGACCCTCTGCAGCGAAGGGTCCATGACTACTCTATTCGATTTTCCAAGCTACCCCTAGAGAGGGCTGAGGAACTTGTAGAAACACTTGTGAAAGAAGCCTCAGTAGAGCGGGGACTTGCTGTACAGATCGCTAACAGCTTACCTAGGAGCATAGGGGAGCTTAGAATATTCCTCGGACGTCGACGTATAATCTCCGAGGAAGTCATGAACTCGATTTTAAGGATAATTGAAAAATACAAGTCCGGGTAATACTCTCTGTGTACCGTTCAGGGGGGGATTCCATTACAAAGGGAGGGTAAGAAATACGAGGAGTATGCCTACATACTAGACGACTTACCCCACGGAAGGCCGAGTGCAGCACGCACAGCATACCATGGAAGAGCTGTCATTCAGATGATTGGGGAGACCTACTTCACCCTCTTGGAAGCGGTACCACGGAAGGACACGCACTTCACAATCGGGGAGCGTATATACGTAGGGAGAGAAGGGCGGACAAAGGTTGAGCATATCCTGGGACGGCTGGCCTACGACGATCTAACCTCCGCGGCAAAGAGCGAACTAACCCCAGTCATCGAGAGTATCATCAAGGCCCAGGAGAAGCGTTTCATCGCCTTCTTCAATGAGTCACAGCCCGTGACCCCCAGGATGCACTCCATGGAGCTGATACCAGGCATAGGGAAACGGCTTATGTGGCAGGTCTTGGACCAGCGAGAGAGGACCCTCTTCATATCTTTCGATGATCTTCGGGGAAGGGTGAACATCACCGACCCCGTGAAGCTCTTGGTTAGGCGAGTGTTGAAAGAGCTCTCCGAAGAGGAAAAGTACTTGCTCTTCACGCGCCCAACATAGAAAACTCTCAAGCTACGGGTTGGGACAGTACCTTTTTCGAATTATATTATTTGGAAAATATTTCATGTACAAATTTTATTCTAACAACCACCTCCACAGACTTGTTACAAGAGATGTCAATGAACCATCCATATTACGTATGCTCAAGTTCTCAAAAATTCAAGTGCATATTTCCTGTACAATAATCTTGGCGGACAGTGGAGTATTCAAACCCACGGATATGAGCTTACACAATGAGACGATTCATCGACATTATGAATAATATTGAGAACTTCAGTTAATGGAAATTACTACTCTACCCATATATGAGGTACAAGAAACATAATGCTGCTTATATTGAGTTAAAATGCTGCATGGGATCAGAGGTCACTACATCTCGTTACTGATTTGGAAGTTAAACGGCATCTCACTTTCCTCTCCTAGGTTTGACAGACATCATCTTTTTAAGACTCTAGCCGTGTAGGAGTGTGGAAAAGGAATGAAGGCGAGGAACTTCAGGGAGATCAAGGGGATGCCCTACACCCGTCGTAAGTACATGAGGGGCATCCCAGGATCCAAGATAGTAAAGTTCACAATGGGCAACACCTCCAGGGATTTCCCCGTCACACTTGAGCTCATCAATCTCAAGGACGGCCAGATTCGCCACAATGCTCTCGAATCTGGCCGCATCGCGGCCAACAGGGTTCTGGAGGGTAACCTCGGTAGAGAGAACTTTCTCCTCAAGATCGTTCCGTATCCTCATCAGGTACTCCGTGAGCATAAAAGGATCAATGTCGCCCAAGCCGATAGGTTCCAAGAAGGCATGAAGAAGGCCTATGGGAAGCCCGTTGGAATCGCTGCACAGGTGAGACGGGGAAAGCCAATCCTCATAGCGAAGGTAACGGAGAACGATGTACCCACTGCGAAGGAAGCCCTGAAACGGGCGTCGGACAAGTTCCCCGTTCCCTGCAGAATCTTCGTAAAGAAGAGCAACTAAGCTTAATTATTGAGAGCCTTCTTTAAAGGTGCTTCATCAAATTTTAATATCATCAGAGTTAGTGATTCTCATAACTATATATCGGAATTAAGGAGTTTCCTCACGCGTGGTCACGCTTAATTTTTACATTTTTCTGTGTGTGACGTTTTTCATAATTTTTATAAATTAATTATCGTGTATCCTTGTTGATTCTTATGTTTGGAAATTTTTTTGAATATGAAGTGGGTGCAAAGAGTATTCCGACGTTAAAAAAATGGAGAAGCCGGCAGATCTCTAGTTATGATAGAACGGGGGGAAATTTGGACTTCATTTCAATCCCTCCCAAAGAAAGGTCGGCTATCGGTAATGTAAAAGGGGCTGGATGTGTTTCCAGAATATGGTTTACAATTAAATCAAAAGACCCCGAAATCCTACGAAAAACAATACTGCTCTTCTACTGGGACGGCGAGGACAATCCAAGTGTTGAGACACCTTTTGGAGACTTTTTTGGTGTTGGTTTTGCGGAATATGTGCATCATTATTCATTATTACAAGGGATGACTAGTGGGGGCTTCTTCAGTTATTGGCCCATGCCCTTCAGTGAAGGGGCGAGGTTTGAGGTACTAAACATGAGTGAGGAGGAGATATCTCATCTCTACTTCAACATCCAATATCATGAATTGAAGGAAGTTAGAAACGATACAGCTAGATTCCATGCGAAGTGGCGGAGGGAGAACCCCACCACAATTGGAGAGAATTATACCATCTTAAGAGCGAAAGGAAAAGGACACTTCAGTGGATGTGTCCTTAACATGCAATCCTACGATAAGGGTTCCCTGAGCTTCCTAGAGGGAGATGAGATGATCTACGTTGATGGAGAGAAGTTTCCATCTATATACGGAACCGGCACAGAAGACTACTTTCAAGGAGCATGGTACTTCACCCATGGCTGTTTTTCAGCCCCATTTCACGGCTTAACTCTGATGGATACGACAAATGCCCGTGTCTCAGCTTATAGACTCCATGTTTTAGACGCAATCCCCTTTACAGAAGACATTCGTGTGACTATTGAGCACGGCCATGATAACATGCTCCTAGAAGACTACTCAAGCGTTGCTTACTGGTATCAGGTAGAACCCCATGACAACGAATTTGGCTTAATTCCAGAGGGGGATGTAGAGTATCTCGCACCACTCAGCTCAAAAGCACTAGGGTATCTAATGTCAGAGGTAGTTTCCGACCCGAAGGAGACTGTTGAGAGGCGAAATGTCCTTCATGAGGCTGCAGTTATCAGATTACAGCTGAGAAAAGCGGTGGCTAAAGGGGTGATTCCGCCTGAACTCGAGGGAATCGAGGACAAGCAGTTCATGTCAGCAGATTTTGAGGAGTTGAAGAAGATAGTACAAGAAGTCATCAAACGAAGAGGAAGATTATAGTTTCAAAGAAATGAGATAAATATGATATAAAAAGAAGGGGGAGCAAGTAAACCATAACATTAGCTAATAATTAATGTGACTATAAATAATACAAAATTCAAGGTCATAATTAGCTGTATCATATTTAACATATATTAAGATTTTTTACCCAAAACGTTTGCTACCTACCAGTCATCAAGAACTAATAGCCTTCCACTTGAACACGATAAGCTTTTCACATGTTTATCTTGAGGCTTAGAACCCTTTTTTATGCAATTATGCACCCTCGTTTTTTCATGAATACATGGGGCAATTAAACCAGGATCTGAAGCGACACAGTATGTCGGTTCAGATGCTCATCGATGTGGGTTTGACCGCCCTCAAATAACTCCGAATGACTCTGATTACCAACTACCTCTCAAAGATAACATTCATTTTTTTTGGTGGTCATCAGTACAAAGGATAAAAACCAGAGAAGCCACAAGCCTCATGTAGACACTATGTACGACTTCGAAGTTGAGCATGTTGCAGAGGAGATAATCAAACGCGGCGCAAGAAGAGTCCTAGTCCAGCTGCCAGACGGCCTTCGCTCCATGGCTCTCTGGCTTGTCAGGAGCCTTAGAGGGATTACAGATGCTG
>DAOVCM010000168.1 GCA_030670015.1 Candidatus Bathyarchaeota archaeon | reverse complement strand
ACTTCTACCGCTTCACCGAGCTTATAGATATACAGCCTCAGGCTGGCAGTCACTTCATTTACAGCATGAGCGAGCCCTTCACAGAAGAGGATATAGAGGACCAGGTGATGCATAACTGGCTCGAACATTTCAGGCTGAAGTACCATCAGCTCCACGCATCAGGTCACCTGAACAGGAAGGAACTGATCGACGCAATCAAGACGATAAACCCCAGATGGTTGTTCCCTGTCCACACGGAGAATCCCACCCTATTCAGAAAATTCTTCGAAAACACCGTCCCCCCCGAGAAGGGAAGGAGATACGAGATAAAGTAAAATGAATCTAGATCCAAAGGGAATCCTTGACAACTTCACATCGTACTAGAAGAGAGAATAATGTAGCGGAACGTCAAAAAGGCAAACCTCTAGATATGAGCAGGAAATAAAAAAAGGGGGAAAAGGTGACTAGTTGGTTTCTATGTTAAATGGTAGCAGCGCGCTGGCTTTTACATCACCGACTTGGATGGAGTAAGCGAAGTAGCTCTTCACCGTGTGGGTATCCTTCACCCATTCCACCATCAGGGTCTCAATGGTCATAATGTCGCCTATTCCGAAGGGATCATTGTCGAGGAGTTCAGTTGTGTTCAATATCTCACCGTTCACGGTCCAGAACCTAGGTATCACGACGTTCACGGGCTCGTCACCAACTTTTAAGACGAGGATAAACCTCTTGACAGCCAATGCCTCACCGTTGAGTGTTTCCGGTTCACCGTTGTTGATGATCCACCTCCAGATCCTCACTCGTCTACGGAAGATGGAGCTACCCTCTCCACCGTCGCCTAGTGGTGCCGGTGGTTCATCTGCCAAGACTGTGGGGAGTACCAGGAATCCCCCAGCTGCTACCATGATCACAATCAGTGCCGTTATTACCTTTGTTTTTGTTTCCATTTTTCACCGAATAACCCTCTGATTTGCTTTTAAAAACGGTTTCTCACCGTAGATATTCACCTGTGGTGTGCATTAGGCGTCGTCGCCGAGGAGCTCTTCCTCCATATGGAGCAGGAGTCCCATCCGTTTCTCCCACTTACGGTAGAATCCATGCTGCTTCTGGGAGAGATATATGTTGTAGAGGAGGGCTACTATCAGTATAATGGCGATTATTTTTTCGAATGGTCCGCCCCTCCGGAATGTGACGATGAAATACTTGGGAAGGTAGATGATGAAAAGGACGACGGTGGTTATTATGCTCAGAAGACTTCCTGTTCTGAACTTGTCCCACTCTCTGTTGATCTCGAATAGGAACTCGTGAAGTGTGCGAACTGGTAGAGGCCGCTCCTTCCTGCTCTCACTCAAATCTTCTCATCTCCTCCTTGAGCCTCACACTGATAAGCCCTGTGCACCATTGGTGAACCTCAGAGTATGGAGGCCAGCACGCTCCGAAGCTTGTCATAGACCTCCCGCCCTGCCTTCGTGATGCTACTGCCACTATCCTCTTCCTCGATGACAAGTTCCTTCCCCACTAGGTAGGCAAGGTGTTTAAGGAAGTCGTCGTAGCTCAGAGTCGTTGCCTTCCTCCAGATGTGTGTCCTCGGCTTGGGCTCGGGCTGGTAGTACAGATACTCTAGTATCTCGAACCGTATCTGCACAGGACCTTTCCTAACCCTAGGCATGATGCCAGCACCTCGCAGAAAAATGGTCGCACAACTATATAATTTGGATTGATGAACAGAGAGGTTAAAAAAAGATGTTTACTGAAATAAATTATGTAAACTGATGAAAATGAATGTTTTTCTGTCACTATCCCTTAAATAAGACGCTCTGAGCATTGATTGCTAAACGGTGTCAGCTTTGAGGGTGGCCGTCGTCGACAAAGAAAGGTGCAGACCAGACAAATGCGACCTAGTCTGCATCAAGTTCTGCCCCATGGTCCGAACCAGGCGGGAGGCCATACGCCTCGAAGGAGACAAGGTCTACGTATCGGAGAGCATCTGTACTGGCTGTGGCATCTGCGTCCGCAAGTGCCCCTTCGACGCCCTCAGGATCGTCAACCTCCCTGACGAACTGGAGTCGGAGCACATACACAGGTTCGGCCCCAACGAATTCACGCTTTACAGGCTTCCGGTACCCAGGCAGGGCGCAATTGTGGGGCTCCTTGGATGGAACGGAATCGGTAAGTCCACCGTCCTACGGATTTTGTCGGGGGACCTGGAACCAAATTTAGGTCGGTATAGCGCGCCACCAGACCATATGGAGATCGTTGAACATTTTACCGGGTTCCCCCTTCACGACTACTTGGATCAACTCTATGATGGTAGTTTGAAGGCCGTCTACAAGCCTCAGTACGTCGACCGAATCCCCCGTGTTGTATCTGGAACAGTTGGCGACATCCTGATGGACCGCGATGAGAGGGGGGTTCTGGAAGAAGTTGCGAGGAACTTGGAGATCGAGTATCTCTTCGACCGTGGTCTCAAGGTGCTTAGCGGCGGGGAGCTACAGCGGGTAGCCTTAGCGGCGGTGGTCTGCCGGAATGCGGGGGTCTACCTGTTCGACGAGCCCTCCGGCCACTTGGATATTTATCAGCGTATGCAGATGGCCCGGGTGATACGAGACCTCGTGAAGGATGGGCGGAACGTGGTTGTTGCGGAGCATGACCTCGCCATTCTCGACTATCTTTCCGATGACATCTTCCTGCTTTATGGGGAGCCTGATGTCTACGGTATCGTCTCCAATGTCCATGGCGTCAGGGAGGGCATCAACATCTACATAAACGGATACATCCCTGATGAGAACGTCCGGTTCCGGAAGTCCCCCATCGTCTTCCACGTCAAGCCGCCAACTCCGAGTTCCGGGCGGAAACGCCCCCTGCTGGAGTGGACACAGCTGAAGAAGACCTACGATGAATTCAGTCTCACGGTTGAGGCCGGCGAGATCGGGGTCGGTGAGGTTATCGGCATACTGGGGATGAACGGCATCGGGAAGACTACGTTCATTAGGCTGCTGGCGGGCGTCGAGAAAATAGATAGCGGCACTGTATCCGGTGGAGAAAGTAAGGTCAGCTACAAGCCCCAATACCTATCCAATACCATCGAGGGTACAGTAGAGAGCGTTCTCAGGAGGGCTGCCGGCGAAAAGTATCTTGAGAGCTGGTTCAGCGCCGAGGTCATAGAACCCCTCCACGTCAAAAGTATGCTGGAGCGGGACGTTGAGGTCCTGAGCGGCGGGGAGCTGCAGAGGGTCGCCATTGCCGAGTGCCTTTCCCGCACCGCGAATATCTACCTTCTGGACGAGCCAAGCGCCTACCTCGACGTCGAGGAACGCCTCGCCATGGCCAAGGCCATCAGAAGGATCACCAAGATGAACGGTGTCACCGCCTTCGTCGTCGAGCACGACATCGTGGCTCAGGACTTTATCGCCGACCGGCTCATGGTCTTCTCAGGGGTGGCAGGATTTATTGGCGTTGGGAAGAGACCTATGAAGATCGAGGAGGGGATGAACGAGTTCTTGGAGGAGCTGGGGATCACCTTCCGCAGGGACAAGGA
>DAOVCM010000103.1 GCA_030670015.1 Candidatus Bathyarchaeota archaeon | reverse complement strand
TCGGAGGCGAAACGACCAATGTCGTCAACACTCCAGTCAACGGGTCTATAAGCGTTGAGTTCGGCATTTTCAACGCCTGCCGCTATATGGTACCTGTTCATCCCGAGGCCTGTGAGTTTTGGTTCTAGATGGCGCCCAATCCCCTCTCGGAGCGATTGAGCGGTCCTCGCGGTCTTTTGCCAGTCCTTGCGGACTATGGCCAATAGCCATAGGTCGAATTCAGATTCGAGCATGCGGACGTCCTCGATGGGGTCGTGGCTACCGGGTGGAACGGACTGACCGTTATCGTCGGTTGCCCCTGCGACGTCAGCGACAACGATTAGGGCATCAGCACGCCTCACCTCGTCGAGGAATTGGTTGCCCAGACCCTTACCCTGATGGGCCCCCCTGATTAAGCCGGGGCAGTCTATGAGGTCAACTGGAATGAGACGTACACCATCAACACAGGCGGAGTTTACAGGGTCGTCTTGAACGCCAAGTTCCTTGCAAACGCATGGAGCGCGGAGGTATGCGACGCCCTTGTTGGCTTGGATGGTTGTGAAGGGAAACCCCGCAATATCCACGGTCTTCATGGTGGCCGCTGCGAAGAAGGTGCTCTTGCCGACGTTAGCTTTACCTACTAGTCCGACGATGTGAGCCAATTTTGCACATTTTAGATGTATCTGGGAGGCTTAAACTTCTTTTCCTTTTAGGTCAGAGGTCCCTGTGGTAATAGCCTTCGCTCTTCTTGACCCCGAAGCTCTCAAGTCCTCTATGCTTTAGCTGTTGCTTAAGTTCAGTCGCACGGCTGGATGTGATTTCCTCTCTGCCCTCCATGTATTCAATGACCTCTTCTGCCTGGCTGATGGTTCTACAACGGCGTATGAAGTCCACGATATCGGGGTGATAGTCCTTCCACTTCCTGGAGGTGTTTGTTGTCTTTTTCGCTCGCGTGTTCTTTATATTGTCCTTCGGGATCTTGGAGTTCCCGTTCTCCATTTCCTCGGCGAGGTGTGGGAACAGCTTCCTGAATCGTTTCCTCTCCATCAACTGTCCAGTTAGTACCCTGATTGGGGTAAGATAAACATGATGTACTGCTTATCCCTGATTTTTTGGTGTTGATTTTATAGCTCTCAAAAATTCGCGAGTTTGCACATCGGTGTAGACGGTCAATCCAGGTCCGATCCAAGCTCCTGAACCGACTTTAATACCCGGTAAGAGGTTGACATTGATACCTGTCTGAACATTGTCGCCGATGATAGCCCCCAGCTTACGCCACCCGGAGTCAAGGCGCTTTCCCTTCACGTTCACCTTCACATTTTTCTTGTCGAAACGTATGTTAGCGGTGATCGTACCGGCTCCGAGGTTACACCCCTCACCTATAATGCTGTCGCCGATGTATGAGAGGTGGGATACATGAGTGTTATCCATTATTAGGCTGTTCTTTATCTCGCATGCATTGCCGATTCTCACGTTGGATCCGATGCTGGTTGAGGGACGGATGTAACAGTTTGGACCGATGTCGCTCCCAGGCCCGATAAACACAGGCCCTTCGATATATGCACCTGACCGTATTCTGACCCCCTCGCTGACCTTAACCTGACCCAAGATATGGGCTCCATCCTCGATCTCGCCCCTCACTGAGGGCTCCATCGTTTGCAGCGCCCTAGCGTTCGCCTCTAGGAGGTTCCATGGGAGTCCCAGATCGAGCCAGTCATCCTCAGGAAGGGTGACCGCCTTCACGATAGCTCCCGAATCTATCAACGCCTTGAGGGAGTCGGTGATCTCGTACTCGTTCCTGGAAGATAGGCCAGTCCCCCGGATAAACCCGAAGATCTCATGATTGAACACGTATATACCGGCGTTGGCAAGTTTGCTCGGCTCCTCTCCCGGAGCAGGTTTCTCCACTATGTCGATTACTCTGTTGCCTTCTAGCTTAACGACGCCCGTTTGGGAGAGGTTCTCCATCGGCACTACGCATAACGTCGTATTTCCCTCCCTATGAGCAGATAGAAGGGCTCTGAAACTCGCAGGTTGAATAAAAAGGTCGCCGTAGAAGCCAACGAAGTCGTCGCCTGCGACGAAAGTCTCAGCTATCCTGAAGGCGTCAGCGGTGCCCTTCAACTCCTTCTGCTTATTGTATCTGATCACCAACCCTAGGCTAGAACCGTCGCCGAAATAATCCTTGATCTGCTCCTCCATGTAGTGAGTTACAATAAGGACTTCATCAACACCCGCTCCTGCAAGTCCTCTAAGCGTCCACTCTAGGAGCGGGACGCCACCTATGGGGAGCAAATGCTTTGGCCGGGTATCGGTCAGAGGCTTTAGTCTC
This sequence comes from Candidatus Bathyarchaeota archaeon, assembly GCA_030670015.1. Classification (GTDB taxonomy): domain Archaea; phylum Thermoproteota; class Bathyarchaeia; order TCS64; family TCS64; genus DAOVCM01. The sequence continues at coordinate 2,382 of DAOVCM010000103.1, read as the reverse complement.
TCTCCTTTCCCGGCGGCGAGAATTACGGCTTTCAATGCTTGCCCTCCAACACTTCATTGACGAACCTTTTACATGAGTCCAGCAGCTCCCGTGTTCTTTCCAGATTACGTGTCTCAACGGTTATCCTGATGAGAGGTTCTGTTCCGGAGGGCCTGATGAGCACCCAACCGTCGTCTAATCCGAGGTGAACACCGTCTACCGTGGAAATTTCCTTAACCTCGCCAATTTTTTTATGGTAATTCTTCGAGACTGTATTCATCGCACTATCCTTCATCTCGTTCGGGCACTTGATCTTCGTTCTGAGAGTGGGGTACTTGGGAATATCAGCGATAAACTCCGAGAGCGTAGTCTCCTCATCTTCCAAGGCGATCATGAGTTTCAACGCCGACAGGATACCATCGGGGCAGAGGTGGATCTCAGGATGGATCCAGGCGCCAACGGGTTCGCCTCCGAAGACTGCACTGTGCTTAATCATGGCCTCCGTGATGTGAACATCCCCAACTTTTGTCCTCACAAGGGTACCTCCTACTCCTTCAACTGATTCCTGTACGCTCATGGATGCACCGATATGGGTGACAACGACTCCCCCGCCTTTCTCTTTGACAACGTGCCTTGCATAGGCAGCTAGAACCCTATCTGGACTCAGTATATGTCCATTCTCGTCCACAGGCATCATTCGGTCTCCATCTCCGTCAAACCCAAATCCGATATCAGCACCCATTTTTTTCACCATCTCTCCAAGTCTCATGAGGGACCGCTCATTAGGCTCAGGGTTTCCAGCGGGAAAACGACCGTCGGGCTGCGCGTTGATAAGAGTTGCCTCACAGCCAAGCTCATCATAGACATCAGAGGCGATGGTGCATGTGGCTCCGTTGAAGAGGTCACACACGACCTTCCAGTTCAATGATAATCCTCTCTCGGGGACGATGGCGTCCACGTAGAGTCGTCTCGCGTCAACAGCCTCTACTCTGCCCACTCCGTCCCACCTTGAGGTCCTGAAGTTGCTCCCCTCGATTAGCTTCTCCAGCCTTTCCTGCTGCTCCTCGTTGTAGGCCATACTAGTCGAGTCAAAGACCTTGAAGCCGTTATATTGGGGAGGGTTGTGAGACGCGCTTATTACCACACCAGCTTCCGCCTTCATCTCCCTGGTCAGCCAGGCAACCACCGGCGTCGGGACGATGCCTAGCGTCCCAGCAACGACACCACACGAGACGATTCCTGACGTGAGGGCAGCCTCAAGCATCTCTCCGGAGAGCCTTGTGTCCCGACCTACTAGAACCGCGCCCCCATCGAACTGGGACGCGATGGCCGCTCCGACCCTCTGAGCTAGAAAAGGGGTGATCTCGACGTTAGCGAGACCTCTAATCCCTGAGGAGCCGAAGAGCTTCATTTGTGCCTCCTTTTGGGGACGAATTTTCGGAGGGGGTCTCCCCTCATAAGCTTTTCCAGTTCAGGAAGGCTGAGCCCCTTCTTTATGTCGCCGTATACCTCGCAGCGCGCCATCTCTTCTCTCTCTTCCTGAGGTCTAACTACAACCTCCACCTGAATGCCGTTGTCGAGTTCTATGATTAAGTGATGGGATCTGTTCGGTCGTCCTCCTTTTGTTGTGACGACCTCCATGGATTTCTTCACAGTGTACCCGGACGAGTTCAGCGAGGATTTTACATCCTCGGACCGAATAGCGTATACTGTGACGTCGACATCGCTCCCCTTCCGGGCTGTTCCGCGCCAGACACTCCCTATCAGAACCGGGTTGAATTCTACGAGGGCTCGCATCAAGGTTAGGGCCGTGTTCCTCATCCTAAACAGTAGCTCCTTTCTATCTTCCCCCTCTAGCTGTTCAGCGATAAGGTCTAGCTCTACTGCGACCTCATAGTTACTCGGCAGGGCGTTGATTCCAAGGTTTATGGCAGCCTGCTCCTTTGCGTGCTTGTATTCCTCGGAAACGCCCGTATAGAGTAGGCGAGCTGCCTCCTTTGCGATTCTCATCCGAGGGTCCAATGGCGTGTTCCCGGTCTAGAAATGGGACTTGTCCTCTTTAAATAGGGTGGACAAACTCCTCAGTTAGGAGAGGCGAGGAGTTCCGACTTACGGACGCCGACGTGACGTAGTGCAGTGATATTCCTCGCTTTGTTGTAGACATCTGAAGCGAGCTTGCCCAGCACCATCTCGTGGACTATCTGGCCGAATTCGAGAGTCTGGGCTTTAGATTCTACTATCTCCCTCATGATGTCCCGAATCGCCTTCTCCTGAGAAGTTTTAATCCTTGAGTTTGTGAGGGCTGTCACAATGATCTTGAGCTTGTACCCATCAGGGGTGATGACTTGGAATAAGCCATCAACCTTCGTGCTTCTCCTTCGTACGAGGCTTCGAAGATAGTCT
>DAOVCM010000235.1 GCA_030670015.1 Candidatus Bathyarchaeota archaeon | reverse complement strand
CCACGTGATTGAGCCTACCTCTGTTGATGAAAAACCTGTCACGTGCAGTTGTATGAAGAGGATTATAAGTGAGGAGTCATCTATATACTCAACCTTTAGAAGGGTTTCTATGAGTTCCAAGCGAATACTTGACACAGCCTGAAACTCATCGAGCTACAGTGGGAATCTGTTTCTAAGGGTGGAAAATGGTGTTAGATTCACGAGCGCGCTGCAGCCCATTGTTCAGAGGGATGACAAAGCATAAGGATGTGAGTCAATGGAGCAGAGGGAAATAATCACGAGGTGCACCGAGTGCGGCAGCATCGACCTCATCCGCGACTACGAGGCAGGAGAGCTCGTCTGCGAGCATTGCGGCTTCGTCATCTCCTCCACACTTCTCGACCACGGTCCGGAATGGAGGGCCTTCGACGCTGAGCAGAGGCAGAAGCGGACCCGGGTTGGCGCTCCCCTTACGTGGACCATCCACGACAAGGGACTCTCCACCGTTATCGACTGGCGCGGTCGGGATATCTACGGCAGGAAGCTCAAGCCCATGCAGAGTGCATGGGCCTACAGGATGAGGAAGTGGCATCGGAGGTCCAAGGTCTCGGGCGCCACCGATAGGAACCTCGCTTTCGCCCTCTCAGAGCTGACAAAGATCTCCTACAAGCTCAACCTCCCTAAGAACGTCCTAGAGACCGCTTCGGTCCTGTACCGCCGCGTCGTCCGACAACGCCTCATTCGAGGCCGCTCTATCCAGGGCGTGGCCGCCGCCTCCATGTACATAGCGTGCCGCCAATGCAGCATCATACGCACCCTTGAGGAGGTAGCCAGTGCAACGCATATCTCGAAGAAGGAGCTGGGCCGTAACTACCGGTTCCTGCTGAGGAAGATAAAGACCAAGGTGCCACCAGTCGGTCCCCAGAGCTATGTCTCCAAGTTCGTCAACCATCTAATCCTCTCCGGAGACACCGAGAGCATCGCGTTGAAGATACTGGACCTAGCCATCGAGATGAGGCTGACCAGCGGCCGGGGCCCCGCCGGTATGGCCGCAGCTGCGACATACATCGCAAGCGTGCTGACCGGTGAGCGGCGGACCCAGGGCGAGATTGCGAGGAGCGCCCAGGTGACAGAGGTGACCATCCGAAACCGGTACAAGGAGCTGACTCAGAAACTAAACATCAAGATCGACATATAGATAAATAATCGATAACAGGGATTTCGCTCGCGTGAACATCAATGTACATAAGGCGTGTGCGCGCACGCTTCATTTTTATGAATGGATTGATTGTGTGAGAACATATGAAGTTATGGGGAAAGAGTGCTGTTGTCACTGGGTCAAGCCGGGGGATAGGCAGGGCCATTGCACTTGAACTTGCTCGGGAAGGAGCTGATGTAGTTGTAAATTATCAGAAAAGGGATGAGCAAGCGAAAGAAGTGGTTGAAAGGATTAAGTCATTGGGGAGAAAATCAGTTTTAGTGAAAGCTGATTTATCAGATGTTATTTCAGTAGAGAGAATAATAAACGAGATGATACACGAATTTGGAAAAATCGACATCTTGGTAAACAACGCTGGTGTATTGCATAAGGCATCGATGGAAGATATTACCGTAAATATTGGGATAGGGGTATGAACATCAATCTTAGAGGGGCTTTCCTCTACAGACAGCATGCTGGAAAACAGATGATAAAACAGAGAGAATGAAACGTTATAAACATCTCATCAATAGCAGCGTTGAACCCTGAAATAAACATGGGAGCCTACAGTGTCAGTAAAGCCAGTTTAATCATATTATCCCAGTTACTCGCCGTAGAATGGGCCAAGTATAACATAAGGGTAAACGTCGTCTGTCCTAGACCAGTGGAGATTCCGATGATAAAAGAATCATTCGAGACACCTGATCTCCTAGCAGCTCGGGTGGAAGGTGTTCCGCTGGGACGCTTTGGAAGACCGGAGGAGGTGGCTAAATTGGTCGCATTCCTTGCATTCGATGATTCAAGCAACATAACCGGGGAATATATAGTGATAGATGGCGGATCTGCTAGGAGTATATATTATCTAGTAGAAAAATTAGGAGGAAGAGATAAGAAAAAGTGATAATCATACAGCGCGAGCAGTTATATCACATTACGCGGGCTCTTTCCCCTCCTCCAAACCTTGAGTACGATTAGACCACGATATATAATAGGAGAATACTCAAGAATGCGAAAATAGAAGTTAGGATGAATAAATATGAGTAAGCCACTAGAGAGGGTCGCAGTAGTAGGAACCGGAACTTTAGGGACCCAGATAGCAATGCTGGCCGCAAACGCAAGCTACAAAGTAAAGGTCTTCGACACTACGAAAGGCGCCTTTTCCAAAACATTGGAAAGACTTCGTTCGGATCTTCAGACCAAAGGTATCCCGCCTTTCATCAAATGGGAACGATGGGATGAATGCGTGGCGAGTATTCAGGATGTGACTGACCTAGAGGAGACCGTTGCTGACGCGGAACTAGTCATTGAAGCTGTTCCTGAAAATCTGGAATTAAAACGTAAAGTCTTCCATGAACTCGGGCTAAAAGCGCCTCCGAGTGCTATCCTCGCTACAAACAGCTCATCTATCCCAGTCTCTCGCCTTGAGGAGAGCAGTGGGCGCCCCGAACGCTGCCTTAACATACACTTTTACATGCCTCTTCATGGGACAAACATCGTGGATGTGATGGGTGGATCCCAAACACTGCCTGAAGTGATTGATG
>DAOVCM010000097.1 GCA_030670015.1 Candidatus Bathyarchaeota archaeon | reverse complement strand
AGGTGCTCCCTCATAGCCTTCGTTGGCAGGATCGCCTGCAGGGTCTCAGGAGTTGTGATGAGCACACGTGGAGGCTTGGCAGCCTGTCTCCGCCGCACCTGCTGGGATGTGTCTCCGTGCCTGATCTGCACATCAATGTTGAGGTGCTCTGCCCAGAACATAAGCCGCTTGTGAATGTCCCTGTTGAGAGCCCTGAGGGGCGTGACATAGATAACCTCTATTCCTATAGTTGGGAGGGGTTCATGGAGGAGGGCGTCGAAGATGGGTAACAGTGCAGCCTCTGTCTTTCCGCTCGCTGTGGGAGCTACAAGGAGAACGTTCTCACCTGATGTGATAGGACCGATAGCCTTCTCCTGCGGTGGCGTCGGCTCCTCAATGCCGAGAACATGAAGCCCTTTAAGTATCCTCGGGTTGAGGTTGGCGAAGACGTTTGCGGTCATTCCCAGGAACATCATCTGTTGAAGCAGGGTTTAAACAATGTCCCTCCTCGAAGGTGGAGTGTTCTCTGAACACATTAATCCGAAAGCTCTGAAATTTAATAAGAGGTCTCTCTTGGTCAGGGAATTTCAGAACTGCGACACGTTGAACTACTTGGTTCAGACCGAGATGCTCAGGGGGGATGTCACTTCAACATTATCCAAATCTGTGTTACATCTAAATACACAGAAGGTATCTGCCTTATCTGAATGGGGAATAGTCTCTCCGATTCTGAATGTGTTGGTGTGATGAAGCAGTTGACGGTTATTCGTGTTCACATGTATGTTTCAGGCCGAGTTCAGGGAGTTTTTTATCGCTCCAACACAAGGCGGGAAGCGCTGAACCTCGGCCTCACAGGCTGGGTGAGGAATCTACCTGACAGCAGGGTTGAGGCTGTCGTCGAGGGAGAGGAGGACAAGGTGGAGAGGTTGATTCGGTGGTGCAGGGAGGGGCCAGCCTTCGCAATTGTAAGAGGCATGGAGGTCGTACGTGAATCTGCTACAGGTGATTTCGAGACCTTCAGTATCAGATATTGAATCTAGTAAGCTCTAATCTAGAAAGAGCCTTCCAATAATCTGCAAAGATATAACCGTGGAAAAAGGATGTTCTTTTTGTTGAATCGACCTATGAAGGCTCTACAGGGGATTAAAGCCATCTCGTTTGATGCGGACGGGACCCTCTGGGACTTCGATAAGGTCATGCGCCACTCCCTCCATCACGTGCTCACAGAATTGGAGAACAGCGACACCCAGGTCGCTGACATGCTCGACATTGATAAGATGATAGAGATCAGAAACAAGGTAGTGGAGGAGCTGCGGGGGAAGGTCACCAACTTGGAGCAGGTGCGCCTTGAGGCCTTTAGGCAGACCCTCCGATATGTCGGCAGGCCAGATGATTCGTTGGCAGCTCATCTCAATCAGGTTTATCTGAGACACCGTTTCGAGGACATCGAGCTCTTCAACGATGTTCTTCCTACGCTCAACGCTCTTAGATACAGGTACACGCTTGGTATTCTCTCCAATGGTAACAGCTATCCGGAACGTTGTGGTCTGGAGGACATCTTCGAGTTCACAGTTTTCTCACAGGATTACGGCGTGGAAAAACCTGGTCCGAGGATCTTCCAGATTGCATTGGGAAAGGCCGGATGCTCCAGAGGAGAACTCTTTCATGTGGGTGATTCACTTGAAACCGATGTCAGAGGTGCCATCAACTCAGGTATCCCCTGTGCCTGGCTGAACCGTAAAAGACTGAGAAACGATTCAGACATCAGAACAGAATACGAGATATCGTCTCTGCTGGAGCTACTTGAAATTTTTTTACTTAACACTTAAAACAGACAGTACAAATCGTTGATACTAAATCCCCATTTCTTTAGGCTCGCTGATTTTAGATATTATGATTATGACTGTAACGATCTCGAGGAGTATCGCTAAAATAAATGGGTAAATAGGATTATTTTGGTAGAGAAGACCAAATATCGCCGAGGATGGGACCATCGCGATGGCGCACAGGGTTCCTATAGTTCCCATTATACGGCCCCTCTTATCTTGGGGTATCAGATCTGCCTGTAGGGCGCTGAGAGCTGGCCACATAATTGACATTCCTAAAGCGAAGAATATGTTCACGATTACCAACTGTATAAATCCTCTTGACAGTATTAAGAAGATAATTATCGGCGTGGAGAACAGATAGGCGAGGAGTATCGATTTTTTCCGCCCAATGGAATCAATCATTCTACCAACAGGTATTCCTACAACCAGTGTTGTGACCATCCATGCTGTACTAATTATACTCCACTGGAAGCTGCTGATACCCACAATGTCGTTGGCGTATAGTGCCATATACAAATTGAATAGAGGTGCCTCGAAGGCTCCGATCATGAGAATAACCGTGAGAAAGACGACGCTTTGCGGCATGAATCTCCAAGCCTCGGTGATAGAGTGGATTGATTCACTGAAAGCTGAGCCCAACTCTTTCAACTTAAACTCTTTAGGGTTTTCCAATGTCTCCTTCAGAAACAGAGTTCTAATTACTGCGACTGCTATTCCAATCGCTAGGACTACACCATAAGCTATCCTCATTCCGGGTACAAGGCCAAGTCTTTCGACTAGAAACCCTACGATGGGAGGTGCGAAGATTGCAGCGATCATTGGAATGACATTGATCGCGGCGAAGCCCATGCCACGCCTCTTGGATGGAATCGAGTCTGCCTCCAATGCCTCTAATGCGGGAAGGTAGATTTGACTAATATTCGAAATTGCTATCCCAACTATAATGAATCGCCAATCTATGGCTAGTGCATAGAACAGATTCGCTATGGCTACGCCATAGGTGAAGATTGCAATGATCGTTTTCCTTCCATACCTATCCGCGATGAAGGCTCCAGGAATGCGAATGAGCGCAAGTATCGCATATCCAGTAGAACTCATCAATCCTAGAAGCAGTGGCGAAGTCCCAAGCTCCCTTATGTAAAGCGAGTGGAACGGAGAATACAATGAATATGAGAAACGCCCCAAGATATAGCTCACAATCAGAACGAGGAGGTTACCTCTAACAAAGGCGAACTCATCCTTCAGTTTTGTGAGTAAATTCAATGATTAACGGCTCCTCTTAGTGTGCTCCATCTTCTCACTATTAACAACCCATGGGAACGCATGTCCATAATATAAAAGGATGAGCGCTTTATCGTATGCAAGCTTCTTATGTGCTTTTTCTACATCAAACTCAACTTAACTAAAGCCATGATTAAACACAGATGGAGATTTTACATATAATTCAAATAGAATGATTGTAAACCGCTATGAGCGATATAACAGGGCGGATCAGATAAAAAGCTGCATGAACATCTTATTTGAGGATGGACTATAGAAAACTGGAGGGAGACGAGGCTATTGTTCTCATCCTCCGAGTGCTAAGGGAGGCTGAGAGGCCCCTGACCACAAGGGAGGTTCAAGCTGAGACGGAGAAGAGGATGGTGCGTTGCCCCGACTCGACTGCCGTCTTCCTCAACAGGCTCCGCAGAAGAGATCTCATCAGGGGTCAGCGCTCCAAGGAGGGACAGGGATGGATCTGGTGGATCGAAGGCTAAGACCAGGAAATCACTGTGTCGCAGTGCTCTAGAAGTTTAATCCAGCCTGAATAATCTATTGGTTCAACCATCCTATGTAAGCTGTGCTGGAGTCCTTCTGATACACACTCCTGCTTTAGATAGTATACGCCCTTCGCGTAGGCTTTGAAGTCCAATAGCTCCTGGTCAGTCACGTGTAGACAGCCTTTGTTAATAAAAAGAAGATAGATCTCGTGGGCTTTCTCCGCCATCTTGGCAGCTGCGTTGAAGACGGTTGAGGCCTCCTGAAGCGCGCTAATGATGAATAGAACTCTCATCAATCAACCTCCTAGAAGGTGGCTACACAGTGGGATTCCACCATCATCTCCACCAGTCCGTCAAGGCTTACAGGTGTCACCTGCAGGTCTGGCTTGAGTTCATCTGTATCGAGTCTCCGTTGTTCCAAGGATTTGGAGAGGACATATACGTCAGCAAGGTCGGCTACTGCCTGTAGGAAGTCCAGGATGGAAGGGTTGCTGAAAGCGCCCGGGCGCAGGCACTCTACACCCTCGTCCAAGAAGACGATGACAGGCGGCTTGTCCATCCCCACCATTGCTGCTGAGAGGCGTAAGCCCTCGACTACCCTAGATTCAGCTTCAGGACCGCTCTTAATGATGATCATCAGGTTCTCCACCAGCATATCACCTATCCGATGAATAGTGTCCTGTCGCAGTCTTCCATCAGCTCCACGAGCTCTCCTAAGCTGCTGAATTCCGCGTCCTCCACTAGATTATCAGGGGATGTTATGCCGAACTCTTGAGTGCTGGTCCTACACGTGAGAAGACGTACCCCTCTGGAGGCGAGGCTTGCGATACGTCCGACATCTCTTTCCGCTTCGAGGAGTCTGACCGATTCAGCGTTGAAGAAGACCGTGATCTCATGCCCCCTGGCGAGGGTTGCAGTCGTCAGGCCTTCTACAGTCTCCATGGTTGCCATGGAGTCGGAAAATACTACAAGCAAGATGAACATGGGAGCTGACCTAACCCGTTTTACGTAATCGATCTTATCATCATTTCCGTCTTAACCCTTTTCCCCGTGTCTTTTATGCAGGGGAGGTGGGTGTTCTACATTCTTGAACAATTGTTCAAAAACCTAGGATTTAGTAGGGATTTAGAGTATAGGTAGACCGGTGTTTAAATGAAGATTCCGGTATTTTCCGTTTATATTGACACGAGAAAGCTGGCGACCTACACAGTCCTAGCCTTCGTACTTGGCAGCCTGCTCGGCGGGGCAATGTGGA
>DAOVCM010000062.1 GCA_030670015.1 Candidatus Bathyarchaeota archaeon | reverse complement strand
AATGCTTTGAATCCCTCTATAAAATTCTCTGCCACGTACCTGACCGTCACTTCATCTAACTGCTTTTTCCTTGGCACAATCAATGATGCTCTCATCATTCACGCGCGCGAGCTGTGCGTTAGAAGCCATGCTAGTTAGGTGTGTGGAGTTCTAGCTCGGAGATTCTCTCGAAGTGGCGGATGTTTCTGGTGAAGAGGGTGCTTTTGTTGGCGATGGCTGTTGCTCCGATGAAGGCGTCTCTGAACTCGATTGGATTACCCTCGGCTTCAAGATGGGCAACTATTTCTCCAGCCTTCTCCGCTGCCTTCTCTGTGAAGTCATGGACGACGAGTCTGCTTAAAAGCTTCTTCACGGCGTCCCTGCTTCTCTCCCTCTTCGTCTTCTGGGCTCCATAGTAGAGTTCGAACGCGTTTATGGTTGTGGTGGATAGGATGGCTCCTGAGGATTCAAGTTCCTGTATCTGGTGTACTGCATTTTCCTCTCCCCTTAGGTGGTCTACTAGGATGTCTGTGTCTAGGCATACCGCTTTGATGTCCATCTTTTCCAGCCCTCAGCGAGATCTTTCTTAATGGCTTCAGCCTCCTGGTCGGAGATATCCCATGAACCCGCCAGATCGCTTATCCTATTCCTCATCTTCAATCTGCCTGTCAGGTATCTTATCGTCTCGTCCAGCGAGACCGGGCGTTTGAGCACTGTCTGCAATTTTCCAGCTTGTTCACACAGCCTTCTATAGGTCTCCTCGTCGACTCTCACCGTCTTCGCCACATCGTCACCTTGTATACTTTGTATACTTTATGGCATAAATGTGTTTTGTAATGATAGTTACTTCTATAGAAAATTAACCCAGCCTTCTTGTCACTATGCCTCTATGGGGGCATACTGCTGAGGTGCTAGTTAGATAACCCCTCCCTTTCAAGAATTTTGATGACATCACCCACCATGTAGCGTGGCATACCTATCATCTTACCTATCTTGGTCCTCTTCTTGGTGTTGGAGTTCTTGTTCCCGTTCATATGGGTACAGGCGATCTTACGTCTCGCTTTGGTTTCAGGGAAGAGCTCATTAATGTGTGCACGGTTTATCTGAGGCGCCGAAGTCATGACTTACGATGTGACGATTAGAAAGAAATTTGAATGGGGCGTAGTACGTACTACGGTGGTGGAGGATTTGGAGGAGGTCATTGTCACAAGAAAATATCAGATCACGATACCAAAGAGGACGCGGACCAAACTGGGAATAGAGCTTGGCGACAAACTCCTAGTTGGAGACGACGGGGAACGCATTATTATCGAAGTACCCAGGAAAATTACTGACCCGTCAGAGTACCTGTGGAGCCTCTCCGATGAATCCTTAGACATTGACGCTGTCAAGCTCGTGGAGGAATCCTGGAAGGAGGCTTAAAACTGGCGGACCTCGTCTCCGCGTACATAGACACTAACATATTCGATTACGTCGCATTGAGACACCCGAAGTATGGCTTACCGTGTAAAAGGATATTGGACGACATCAGAGACGGCAGACTCAGGGCATATTGCTGCAACCTTGTCCCCATCGAGATACTCGGGTCCCTCGCAAGAGTTGACAGAGAGATCGCCGCTGGGGCGGTCCTCGCGTTCTTCTCCTTCCCCATCAAGATGATCCCGTTAAGCGAGAGGTTCGTCAGAAGGGCGTCGGAGATCACGCTGGAGACCGGCGTCAGCTACGACGCCATACATGCGGCGTCGATGGAGAGTGAAGGCATAGAGACGATTATCACGGAAGATGTCAAACACTGGAGAAAAATCAAAGGTGTTAGAATAATACGTCCACTTGAGTACAGCTGACAAGGTTCTGCCTGCGTGCATCTTTGGCGCCGAGGTCTACCGGGCTGTCGCCAGACAGCTGCGGAATACCCTTAAGTAGTGTCTCATTCGACAGAGGAGTGTCCTTGGAGGGGGTTTTGTCTGACAAGTCAGGTGTCGTCACTCTGGTCGCCGTGTCGTCGTGCGCGCGTGCGATGGGATAGATGAGGGGTAGTTCTTTTAGTAGGTCTTCGATATTGGTGATGTCTTCATTGTTGATGGCTCCGAGGATTGGGCATGTAGTAGTACCAGAACTCGCGGCTCCTACCGACGTGGTTCTCGACGAACCGGCTCATGGACTCGTGGATGCCGTTGCTGGCCCCCGCGCTTACTGGCTGGTACATCCACTCCGCGGGCAGCCCCATATTGTATAGAGCATGACTGGCATCGCGCGCACGGACCTCAGAGTTGTGGAGGAGAAGCAGCCCAAGTACTGGAGTTTCAATCCTTGTTTTAATGGATCTGCCTTATGGACAATTTCGGCGTGACTCCTTAATACAAAAAACCTCAAAAATCTTGCGTAGATTATTATCGTACTTCGTTTGCCGTAGCAAAAAAGGGTGGAAGGAAATTTTTCTATTCTGCTGCTTCTGCAATTTTTTTAAGCAAGTTTTCTAATGGTGAAATAAAATTATACAGATCTCCTTCGTCGATGTCTCGTAATAGCAGCGTCTTCTCCTCACCCCAACGAAATAGTTGACCAGATTCAAGAAGCCGCAAATTACCGGCTAGATTTTCACGATATTTCTGATAGAGCTCCAGCATAAACCTTAGCTTATCTACAGCACAATCCATATGCTCAAACAGGCTGATGCCCGTCTCCTTCTCAATCATATAGATATCCACAAAATCCCGGGCTTTCACGGCCATTCTAGTGAGAATAGCTCGAGCCTTTTCACACAGAATCTCCGGGATGTCGTAAGCCCACATTTTCAGAGGCGCATAACTATCGGCCTCTGGAAAAAGAAATATCATCTCCTTTGTGGGCTCCCCGGCAACACATCTCACAATTACATTAACTGGTGGGTGACACAGACTCTCCACATAGTTAACTTGGACTTTGACAAAGCTCCTCATCTTAAGAACCTTAGAGGTGTACCAGAGCTTGAACGTGCAGGTCTTGTTGCTGCCCCCAAGCTCAACAAACTCTCGATTCGACTTGTCACACGTAAACTCCATCCTCTCCTCCCGGGCGAATCCCTCCAATAGGAGACCCAGTTCACCGATGACGCCCGAAAGTACCATACGCAACCTTTTCTGAGACATACCTTCGAATCGGCTCTGATGCTGCCAGGTGAAATCCACATCTTCACTGAACCTGAAATAGCCCATATGACACTTGATGAGACAGGTCCCACCCTTGAATAGGTAGTTCTCGCCGAACTCGGGATGAAGTGAAAGGTAGTGCAGGAGGCGGTGTAGGAGGAGGTCCTTCTCGACGAGGTCTCTCCTATGAATACCATGAATCTTTGAGATCTCATCTATAAATCCCAGGCTCATAGTAAGACCTCCTTCAACTGTTCTGCCACTGTCTTCGTATAATGTCGGCTGTAACTCTTCAGTTTCACCTCATCGACGCGGTCAACCCATTCTCTGACGCTCATAGTGATCCTCTTATCAGGCATACCGTTGTATCTCCAAAGATATATGAAGTCAAGAACAGTCTTCTCAGGATCAGAGTACCTCAACTCCTCGCCTACTATCCCGAAGCCGAGTAGCTGGGGCTTAACCTTAACGAACCTGAACATGTAACCGGCTATGCTCATGGGTTTAGACCGTTGGATCTTGTCGTTTACAACGTAATCCAATGCGTATAGTTCATGGGTCAAATTATTCAACTTCAAGGCCGTGTATAGACCGAAATACCAATCTCCCACACCTTTAACCTTTAGCCCTTTAGAAACAAGCTCCAGATAGCTGTATTTTTGCCTCCCTGTCAGGACTTCATCGGGACTCTTCACGTAAAAGATCCCTCTGAAGACCCGGATTAGGTGACCACGTGGAACTAGATGGCGTATCGCTGACTCGTATTTGATACCAAGGATGGAGCATAGCTCCTTCAGCTCCTCTGAGGTTACGAACTCCCTTCCTTCCATCCGGAGCCTCCGAAGGATCAAGCCGGTTTTCATTTAAACCACAACATCACAAAAATGTTACTTTAGGATATAAATCATATGGAGACATATAAACGGATCTACGAGGGATAACCTTGGCCCCTACGACTTTTCATGAAGTATCTGTTCTAACGCGCACAATATGAAAAAAATTTAAAGAATAGAGGGAAACCTTCTATCTAATATCCCTGAAAAAACTATTCAACATCATCTCCAGACCTTCACCTTCATAGCCTTGTACAGCCATGTCGCCTCCGCATTCGGGGCTCTCTACGGAGGACGCCTTGATGTACCGGTCTAGGTCCCTTTCGAAAACGTGACCACAATGGTAGCATTTCACCTCGACGCGGTTGCAGTTCACCTTCCGGTTATTCACCCCCTCTATTTTGTATATGTTGCCAAACTATGTCTTACCTTACCAGACCGTACCATGTCACAAGAGGCACCCTCAATGGATGACTCAGACTTAAGGGGACGCATCGCCGCTTACTGGCTCAATTGACAGAAGCCTAGATTACCGACCGGATTAAGTCTCTCTCAATTGGAACCTCAAGGTCTTCTACCAGTAACCCCTCCCAATAAACCTCAATAATTATCGAATTCGCCCACGTGCACTAAAGTTAATGTAGGTGCTCGAAGCTCTAGAAGACTTATCTACTTAAGTTGTACTTTACTGCATGTCAGATAAGGGACAAGACGAACATAATCCCTGTCTCAACTTTTATTGATGAACCCTCGGCTTCCTTATCGCGAACTCGCCGATAAGCTAGACCTATCCGTTAACGCCGTTCATCGACGTATCCAGGAGATGACTAGGATAGGGGTAATCAGAGCCTTCACAGCCAAACCCACTGTGGCAGTATTGAACGGGTTGTCCACGATAACCGGGGGTTCGTCACGTTCTAACGACATCGAGAAAACGTGCCTGGAGTTGGGTTCACACGAGTCCACGTACTGGGTATCCGTGGCCGGCGGAAACCAACTCTACGTTGGCGGATACCTAAGGAGTATAAATGATCTTCAAGGTTACTCGCGTTTCATCAAGGAGATGAGGGAGATGCCTGACTTGGTGAGTGGGATTTGCCCCTCGTAGCAACATCTGGGCGATATCTCGATGGAGGAGCTGGATGTCCTGGACTATCAGATAATCCATGCGCTTCAAAGAGACTCAAGGAAGAAAGTCTGATCGCGCGCGATATGTGTGTGGGTTTAGGGTTTGGGTTTGGGGATAATTTTAATCCCCCCCTGGAACTTCGTTCTGGAGGAGTGGGAGGGCATTACAGATGCTCTGGCTGAGGTTAATGTCGTTGGGAGAAGGTGAAATTTTATCCCACACACACATCTACCGTTTTAAATTTGAATAGATGGTAACTACGTTCGGTGCTGGGTATGATTGATCTCATAGCGTATTGCGGACTTTATTGTCCTAAGTGTTACAGGATGGTTGTCTCAGAAGCAGCATTCAATCTAAAAAAGGCATTAGATAACACTCATATCTGTGGTTCTAGGCATGATCCTTCAAAAAAATTCAAAATAGAAGTAGATGAATTGGTTAACCTCAAATGCGCTGTCTTCTGCAAATATAAAGAGGAATCAAACTGCCCAATAAGAATTTGCTGTATAAGTAAAAAACTTGAAGGATGCTGGGAATGTAATAATGCACAAGAATGTCCAAACCTAACTCAACAGTTCAAAGAAAACTGTAAGAAGATAAATGAATATGGCTTTACTAGGTTCCTCAAGGAATATTGACTCTTTGGGTTTGGGGATAAATTTAATCCCCACAGACATCAACTCGGGTTCCCTGAAAGAGCGCGCATGTATATAGTCCGCGAACCTGATGTCTACATGGCTTTGTTCCGCTTCATGCTCGCGCCCCTAGAAGGCTACTCTGATGGCGTCTTCCGTACCATCTGCTTCAGCCACGGGGCGGATCTAACCTTTACCGAGATGGCCCACGTGGGCAGCTTCCTACGGAACAACAAGCCCGCCCTCGCGAAAATAGCGGTGAAAGACTCGACGCCCGTCCCGATTCAGCTCCTCACCGGGCGGGAGGACC
>DAOVCM010000210.1 GCA_030670015.1 Candidatus Bathyarchaeota archaeon | reverse complement strand
ATCGACCATAAACATAAACAGGAGCGTCACAATTCGGGGCGAGGGCAGAACTGACGATATCCCGGATACGAAGATCTATAAAAAAGGGTGGAAGTTCCCATTCCTGAGTCAGGAGTTCATGTTCCTCGTCAGAGGCGAGGAAATAGACGTCACGATCGAGAACATCCATGTGGAGGACTTCAACGGCACCTGCATCGGTACCCGTGAAGGAAATAGCTTAACCATCCGGAGAAACCGGATAACCCTGTTATCAGGGTTGGGTAGAGGCTTGAGTTTCGGCCCTTGGGGAGATCATGTCGTCGGAATAACGGCAGGAGGAGAAATATTACATGGAGGGTTCCCCGGAGGCATAGTGGTCGAAGAGAACTACTTGGATTTCGCCATATCCTATGCGAGGGGGGGTTTCATTACCAACAGGGGGCTAAAGCGAGAGCCAGGTTATAGACCGGATCTTCAGAACCACGAGACTCCCATATGTGTTGGAATGAACATAGCTCGAAATTTGGGAAAGGTCATTGTTAGAAACAATGTTATTCGGAACATGAATTCGAGAGGAATATTACTGGCTGATAACTGGGAATCAGCTGACATAGAGATCGTAGATAATTCTATAATTTCTGAGGTTTTTGGAGCATATCCCTACAACAGCCCCATGTCTGGGGTAGGTATTTTTGTCCAAGGTGCATGGTCAGAACCCAGATCTGGAGCTCGGGTGAAGGTTGCTAATAACAGGATCGTTTGTGATAAGGTGAATTATTGTGGCATTGCTGTCCATGGTCCTTCAATGTATCAAGAAGGTGCGGGCAAACTTGAGGAGTGCATCATAAGGGGCAATGAAATTGAACTTAAGGAAGGGTCAATTGGGATCCAAATAAGGAAAAGCGACTTCACTGAAGTTGTCAATAATAAAATTTCAGGTAAAGCGTACTATGGCCTCCAGATTAGAGGAAGCGAGAACCGTGAGGGTATAGATCTGGGCGCTAACGAAAATAAATTTGAGGACAACGATATGGAAAGTCTGGTGATTAAAGAGCCTGATGAGTACAGTGATAGTCACGTTGATGGGCGTATGTTTACAGGCTCAGAGGACAAGTCTGTTACATCCCATGTCTGGCTGAACAAGTACTCGGCAGGGAATTTAATTAAGGTCAAAGCTGGTGAAACAGTGATTAATGAAGGAGACGATAACACGATAATAACTGAGAATAATGAAGAGTAGCCTCTCTATGCATACCTAGACAGCTAGCCCTCCCCATCCTTTCTTTATGCTTCTAGGATCAGCATCTGAGTGACTTCAAGAAAAAAGGGACAGGAGATATTTTTTCCCTTAAAAAATACAGTAGAAATATTTCTTCATAAAAATCCAGCAGAGGTCAAGTCCTCTGCTCAGGAACGAGGTTGGGCGGTTTCTTTCCCTCCAAGAAAGCCTTAACGTTCTCAGCGCAGACAGTGGCCATCTTCCTCCGTGTTTCAACTGTTGCTGACCCTATGTGGGGCGTTAGTACAACGTTAGGTAGTCCTGCCAAGCGGTCGCCAAGGGGTAGAGGCTCCTCCTCGAAGACGTCGAGACCAGCGCCTCCGATCCAGCCTTCCTCTAGGGCCTCGGCGAGAGCCTCCTGGTCTATGACGGATCCACGGGATGTGTTGATGAGTAACGCCGTCGGCTTCATGAGCTTGAGCTCCCTCCTCCCGATTAAGTGTCTAGTAGAGGGGAGGAGGGGGACATGCAGGGAGATGATGTCAGCTTCTCTGAGCAACTCGTCGAACTCAACATACTCGACGCTGAGATCTTCCTCAACATCGGGCCTCCTAACAACGTCGTTGTAAATGAGCTTGACATCGAAGCCCTGAGCCCTTCGAGCAACCTCTGAGCCGATCCTTCCGAGCCCGATGAAGCCGAGGGTCTTCCTCTCCAGGTCTGACCCGAAGGGTAGCCTCGATGTGCGTTTCACCCAATCCTCCCTTGCAAACCTATCTGCGTCAACGAGTCCCCGTGTCAATGTTAGGATGAGCCCCCATGTGAGGTCTGCCACAGCGGCCGAGAGGACCCCCGGGGTATGGGTGACATGGATGCCCCGCCTGCTACACGCCTCGACATCAACGCTATCGTAGCCTACACCGAACCTGGCTACAATCTTGAGCTTCGGCGCCCTGCTGAGGTATTCCTCGTCAATAGTTTCCATGCCCACGACGACAGCGTCGACGCCCTTCAGCACCTCATTGTATCCTGGGTCTGACGGTGAGATACATATCACTTCGGCAGAAGACCTAAGAACCTCTACCAGATCCTCTGGAAAATTTCTCTTCCCCAGACTCAACAGAACCTTCCTCTTCAAACCAGCCACCTTGACGAGATTTCGTGCCCTAGGAATAAAACTTTAACTAGTGATTTACAGAATAGATGCCTATCGTTCTAGTTCAAAATAATGAAGTTGCACTTTCCATAGGACTTGTTGAAACCACTAGTTTTTCTAACAATATCATATACAAAACTCAATGATCAGTGTATCAGTATCTTCGATGAATCGCTGTAAGCTAGCGGATATTAGATAGTTCTCATATGTCTTTTAACGGGCTTATTGTAAGGATGTTCCTCGTTTTGAACAGTCTCCTCTGTGGACTCGCCATTATGCTCATTGTTTCCTGAAGATCCTCGTTTCAGAATTGATCAAGGCTACCCAAATTACCCTCACTGTGTAAGTGGCGAGAGCTTCATAATAAAAAAATCAAACAAGCATCCTACAGTTACGAGTTCGTGGATTCTTTAAAATGAAAATGTTAATAAACCTCGTGCCTGCAAGTTCGTTCTAAAATGAGAGTGTGAGAGATGGGTTTTCGTGAAAAGTTCAAGAATGCCGATCACGCTCTGACCTTCAACGATGTTCTCCTTCTGCCCGGGTGGACCACCATCGAGCCCTCTGAGGCAGATGTCAAGAGCTGGGCCAC
>DAOVCM010000240.1 GCA_030670015.1 Candidatus Bathyarchaeota archaeon | reverse complement strand
AATAGGGAAGCTCATCCCCGAATCCACGGGGAGCAGCGTCAAGTTCGCCCTACCGAAAGCCACAGTCATCCCGTACAGGAACGCCGAGGCGATGGAGTTCGAGTGGAAGGTCCCGGAGAAGGTCAACACCGTCGAGAGGGTAAGAGCAAGGGCATACTACTACGCCTACTCGGCATACGTCATGTACAAGACGGTGCTGGCGGGGCTGGGCCTGGTAAAGGATGGTAAGGCGAAGATCTGGAACAAGTACAAGAAGGCCAAAGATGGCCTAGGCGTCGGCCTACACGAGGCCATGAGGGGCGGTGTCGCCCACTGGTGCGTCATGAAGAACAGCCACATCGACAACTACCAGATCATAGCGCCGAGCACCTGGAACTCGGGCCCCAAGCTCGGAGAGAGCGACCTCGGGCCATACGAGGCCGCCATCGTCGGCAGCCCGATATCCGAGACAGGGAAGCTCACGGGCGTGGACGTGGTCAGGACCATCAGGAGCTTCGACCCCTGCCTTGCCTGCTCTATCCAGGTCTTCAACGGGGACGAGAAGATCGTCCACCTACTGGAAATCTAACCCACTTAACCTTCCAAATTTTTTATTCATTGCGTTCTGAAAGAAACTCCTCCACGGAGGCTAGGGCCATATCTGCTGCTCTGTGGAGGGCGTCCTCAACCTCGGGAGAGAGCTTGAGGCTGGGCCCTAAAGCCTTAGGCTTGCACCCTATCAGAATCACTCTCGGGGGCAGTGCGCCTATCGCTTTAGCAAACTTCAGAAGTCCTTCCAAGCCAACCTCGTGCAGCGTGAACCTGGACAGTTCGGCGGCGTCCCCTTCCTCCTCTTCAACCATGATACCCGATTTGTAGAGCTGCCCCGGTTTCCCCTCGAGGTTCACAGAGTCCACGAAGACGACTAGATCGTATTCGTCGAGATCGGTGGCGATGGTCAGGCCCGCTGTTCCAATATCCCTCGCCTCCACGTTCTCAGGCAGAGGAGCCGAGGACAGAAGATCTATCACTCTAGGGCCGAAGCCGTCGTCGCCCATGAGTCTGTTCCCCACCCCTGCTATCAGGATCTTCTTAGTCAACGAGCTCTTCAAGCTTGTCATCTTAGTCTCATTTCAGCCCCATTGATTTAAGAATTCGCAAAACTTGATAAAACATCGATTTTATCCGCCATATTCTATACTCTGTGTCATGAGATATGATATTCTCATGAGTTTAGAAAGAATCACATATTCTAGAATGAGTGTTCCGTGACTCTATATCAGTAATCTTTTAGACCAAGACCTTTCAAGACTAAATTAATTTTTAAATAGTCGATTTTATTAACTAAAAAAAATTTACAAAAAATAAAAAGGATTAAGATATTATCACAAGTATTTAGGACATAATTATCATAAAAAGCCCTATAAGAAAACTATTTATGTCCAGAATGACTGAAATGGCTCCATGGCCAAGTCAACTTATATTTATTACTTATCAAGTAGTGTGGAGGAGATACATTGTTCACATTAAGTGGGTCCCAGGCCTTCTGGATTTTCACTGGGATTGAACTCGGATTTCTAAGCGTAGCAATACTCGCAGCTAGACTGATCAGCCCAAAAAAACCAAACAAGACTAAGACAACAATATACGAGTGTGGAAATACGCTTTTCGGAGAGGCTCGTTCATTCAGGCTTCTTGGTATTACACGATACTTCGGATACGCCGTAGCGTTCTTCGCTTTGGACGCCTTCGCCTGGATGATAATCACCTCTGCCATTTCCATAAGCTTCACATTGGAAACGGTGAGCATCCTCGTCATGTACAGCTTCATCATAGCCCTCGGATTAGCGTACTTCCTTGTTGAAAGAAAGAACTTGGTGAGATGATGACCGAAGAACAAACCATAAAAAGGGCCTTCGACAACGTCCCGGGCAGTGAGGCCGCATATAATCTAATTGACTTCATCGCCGGTTGGTCGCGCAAGTACAGCATCTGGCCCATACACTTCGTTACTGGGTGCTGCAGCCCAGAGTTCATGCAGGTCTCAGGCAGCCGCTACGATATGGAGCGCCTAGGTGTCCTACCTTTCGCCAGCGTCAGACAGTGTGACTGCATTATGGTCGTGGGCGTCGTCTCCCGGAAGATGGCTTTGAGGGTCAAGTACCTCTACGATCAGATGGGTGACCCGAAGTACGTCGTTGCTGTAGGCGCGTGCCCAGCGGGTAAGGGTCCTTTCCATGACTCGTACGCCGTTGTCGCGGTAGACGATTACGTCCCAGTGGATATCTATATCCCCGGGTGTCCGCCGCGCCCTGAGGCTATCATATACGGGATGATGCTTCTTCAGGAGAAGATAAAGAAGGAGAGAAGAATAGGTGTCAAAGATTAACGCTGCCGACTTCGTCAAGGCGTTCCAGAAGGCTCATCCTGAGGCGGTTAAATCCATCGAGTCAACGGATCCGAGTAGAGCCAACCTAGTGGTCAACAACGAGAGCTTCCTTGACGCCGCCACGTCACTGAGAGACAACTTCGGGCTCCTCATGCCCGTCTCAGGGGGAGCCATAGACTATCCTGACGAACACAGGATTCAGATGATCTACTACTTAATGCACCCCAGCAGCAGATTCATGCTAACCTACAGGGTGGACCTGAATAGGGATGACCCCAAGCTGCCAAGCTTAACGCAGGTGTGGGAAGCCATGAGCTTTCATGAG
>DAOVCM010000191.1 GCA_030670015.1 Candidatus Bathyarchaeota archaeon | reverse complement strand
ATAAACTTCATCGTCTGCTTATAGTCGGGGATTACGATGTTCTCCAAGGCGTTTACCTTTCGATTCGTCTTCCCGAGTTCGTCTGCGATCCGCTCCACCCTGGCCTCGAACTCCGCGATCTGGATGAGCTCCTCCATGATCTCTGAGGCGAGTTCAGCGGCCCTCGAGAGCGCTATGTCCAGCCTTCCCTCGACCCTTGGCTTAGACCGGACGCTGATACGGGGGTAGAGAACCCCCATGACACTTACGGGCAGAACGTCGATGGCAAGCTCCTTCCTGATCGAGCTGGCCTGGGACCCCACCTCGGCAGGCCCGAGCGAAAGGTAGGCTGAGACGACGAGATCGTACATCCTCCTCAGCTGGTCCTCCAGCGTCCCCCTTCGGCCCCGCAGGACATCGATGGAGACGCTGAGCTCCTTCGCCAGCTGGTCCCTCTTCAGCTTGAGGAACTCGCATCCCCGCTCGATGAACGATATCCTCCTCTTCATCTCGATGAGGAACCCTTTTGTGGGTCGGACACCGCTCAGGGAAGACAACCTAGTCCCCTCTTCTGTGCTTAGGATGGAACTCCTTGATATAAGCCTCCCTGATCCTGATGAGGTCCTCCTCCGGCAGGATCGAGAGCAGATCCCATGCGATGTTCAGGGTATCCTCGATCGTCCTATTCTCGTATAGCCCTTGATTCACGAACTCTCTTTCGAACCTGTCAGCGAACTCGAGCCAGGTCCGCTCCCGCTCGCTGAGGCCCACCTGGCCGACGATCCTTACGAGCCCTCGAGCCCTCGTCCCCTCAGCGTACGCCATGTACAGCTGGTTGGATACATCGGCGTGGTCCCTCCTGGTCGTCTCCTCGCCGATCCCATCCTTCATGAGCCTTGAAAGGCTGGGGAGGACGTTCATGGGCGGGTGAATGCCCCGGAGGAAGAGATTCCGCTGTAGGAGGAGCTGGCCCTCGGTGATGTATCCCGTCAGATCAGGCACTGGATGCGTGATGTCTCCACCAGGCATCGTGAGGATCGGCATCAGCGTCACAGACCCCTTCTCGCCGGTGATCCTGCCGGCCCGCTCGTAGATGGTGGCCAGGTCGCTGTACAGATAGCCCGGGTATCCCTTCCTCGTCGGTATCTCCTCCCGGGCGATGGAGATGGAGCGGAGGGCCTCGGCGTAGTTCGTCATATCCGTGAGGATGACTAGGACATGCATATCCAGGTCGAAGGCGAGGTACTCGGCTATAGTCTGAGCTATCCGGGGCGTAACAAGCCTCTCGATGGGAGGGTCGTCCGCAAGGTTGAGGATCATGACCGACTTGCTCAGGGCCCCTGTCTTCTCGAACTCCTCCCTGAAGAACTCGGCCTCCTCGTGCTTGATGCCCATGGCGGCGAAGACGATGGCGAACTCCTCCTCCCTGCCGGGGATTGTCGCCTGCCTGGCGATCTGGGCTGCAAGGGCGTTATGGGGCAGGCCGGACTCGGAGAAGAGTGGGAGCTTCTGCCCTCTAACCAACGAGTTCATACCATCGATGGCTGAGATGCCTGTTTGGATGAACTCTATCGGGACATCACGGGCCGCGGGGTTTATGACGCCCCCGTGGACATCCCGGCGGTCCGTGCTCAGAGGCCGGCCTATGCCGTCGAGGGGCGTGAAGCTGCCGCTGAAGACCCGGCCTATAAGCTCGTCGGAGACAGGGATCTTCTGAGTTTCCCCTGTGAAGCGTACGCCGACATCCAGGTCCATCCCCGCGGTCTCGCCGAAGACCTGGACCAAGGCCCACTCCTTCGAGATGTCGAGGACGGAGCCAGTGACCTCGTCGCCGCTGGGTCTGATGACCCTGACGACCTCGTCGTAGGCGACGCCTTTAACATCCTGCACGAAGATGATCGGGCCCCGGATCTCTCGGCTCGTCTTATAGATGAGCCCAGCCTCCTCCACGCTCACCCTACTTCACCTCGTACTCCTTGGTGACCTCGTCGATCTGTCGTCTCATCTCGTCTCTCACTCTCTTGATCGGTTCAACCCCCTTACGCTCCTTCAGCCTCATGAGCTCGGTGATGGCGCCCAACCCTCTGACCGTGTCGATGGGGATTCCTTGCCTTATCAACGGTTCGACGGAGTCGTAGAAGTCGATGAGGATCCGGAGCATACTCGCCTGCTTCTCGGCCTCGCAGTAGGTGTCGACCTCGTGGTAAGCGTTCTGGATCAGGAACCCCTCCCGGAGCATCTCCGCGATCAGGAGGATGAGCCTCTGCTCGTCCGGCAGCGCCTTCTCGCCTATGATCCTTGCCGTCTCCTCTATCTCGGAGGCCTCCTCCAACAGTCCCAGAGCCCGGGCGCGGATCTGCTCCCATCGTGGGTCGTACTTCGACCACCACCTCGAGACCACGTCGAGGTATCTCGTGAAGCTCCGCAGCCAATGGATCGCTGGGAAGTGGCGTCTGAAGGCGAGCTCGGTGTCGAGGGCCCAGAAGGTTCCGATGAACCTGAGGGTGTGGGTCGTCACCGGCTCGCTGAAGTCGCCTCCAGGCGGAGAGACTGCGCCCAGTATGCTAACCGAGCCCATATGTTCCCCGCTGCCCAGGGTGAGAACCCTTCCAGCCCGCTCGTAGATCTCCGCAATTCTATCTGATAGGTATGCGGGGAAGCCAGCCTCGGCGGGTATCTCCTCGAGCCTGCCGGAGATGTCCCTCAGCGCCTCAGCCCAGCGAGAAGTCGAGTCGGCCATGAGGGCCACGTCATACCCCTGATCCCTAAAGTACTCCCCGATGGTGACGCCCAGATATATGCTTGCCTCCCTGGCGGAGACCGGCATATTGCTCACATTGGCGACGATGATCGTCCTCTCGATCAGGCGTCTCCCAGTTCTCGGGTCTGTTATCTCCGGGAAGTGGGTGACGACGTCGGCCATCTCATTCCCCCTCTCACCGCAGCCGACGTATATGATTATATCTGCGTCGGCCCACTTCGCGATTTGCTGCAGCATAACGGTCTTCCCGGTCCCAAATCCTCCGGGTATGCTAGCCGCGCCCCCCTTTGCTACGGGGAAGAAGGTGTCGATGACGCGTTGCCCGGTTATGAGAGGCATCGTCAGAGGTATGCGCTTTTTGAACGGCCTTGGGACCCTGATCGGCCACCTCTGCATCATCTTAACCTCCTGAGTGACCCCTCCCGATTCGATGTAGGCAGTGGGCTCATCGACGGTGAAGTCGCCCTCAGAGATCT
>DAOVCM010000226.1 GCA_030670015.1 Candidatus Bathyarchaeota archaeon | reverse complement strand
AACGTAGCCCTGGTGGGCTGGGACAGGGAAGCTCGAAAGTCCTACCAGATAAAGTGCAGCGCCGAGATACGTACCGAAGGCTCCCTCTTCGAGAAGGGGCGCAAAAGGGCGAAGGAGTTTGAGCGCCCCTTACCCGGTAAGGCCGTTGTCATCCTAAAAGTTGAGGAGGTCTACCAGGCCTCAGCGGGTAAGAATGCGGGAGAAAAACTCCACTAGATCACAAATCGGATGCCCTGCTGGTCGGCGGCCCTCTGCTTGGCCAGCCCCTTTCTCATTCCCTTGTTGGTCATGTCAATGTCATAGGCGATGAACTGCTCTACCATACTCGTCATGGTCCCTGCCATCTCCTTAAGCTCTTCCCTCGTGAAGCTGGACATGATCTCAGGGCTGTTTATCCACTGCATCCATCCCGCGAGGCTCTGCCCAAGGGCGCCAAAGGCGAAACGCATGACTCTGACAAGCTCCAGTCTGTCTTGATCCTCGTCCTCCATAAGCTTCTTTATCTGCTTGAGAGTGTTCTCACTCCGCTGTATCCAGCTCTGGTGCATAAGTCTCACTGCCGATAAAATGAAATCGGTACCTCATAAACCCCGTGGATAGAACCCTTAAATCGGGGTTGGGAGGGGTATATCCTTAGCCGGGGTCTCCTAGCGGTATGGAGCAAACCCCAGTTCCGGGGGCTCAGGCCTGGAAAGCTTGTGACCCTTGCGGTCACGTGGGTTCGAATCCCACCCCCGGCGCCATCTTTCTTCACTTTCTTCAGAAACAGGTACTATTATAGGCTCTCTTGGTTCACCCATGCCATCTAATGCTCTGATTACTTTGATTAGGGCGCTTTCACAAACTTTAGAGAAATTTAAGCCGATTTCCTTTGCGTGCGCAAAAGATGTCTACACAGGACCCCCATTCAAGGAGCGCGCGCGATAAAAACGGGCAAACCTTTCATATACAAAGAAACAAGAAACGATTAACATTATGGAGCCTTTACTAGAATCACTTATTCATCCCGATAAAGTCTATTCAAGAACTGAGGTTCTCCCCCGAGAAACTCCATTACCACAATCCCCCGGAGTATACGCTTGGTTTTTCAAAGAAATTCCCCCAAAAGTTCCTATTGAAAATTGTATAAAGTTCAATGACCTACACTTGTTGTATATCGGGATTTCACTACAAAAACCCCAAAGAAAAGGAAAACCTAGCAAACAGACTCTAAGAAAACGAATTAAAAACCATTATAGAGGTAATGCAGAAGGTTCCACACTAAGATTAACACTTGGATGCCTCTTATCCGAAAAACTTAGGATTGAACTTCGTAGAGTTGGTAGTGGAAAAAGAATGACTTTCTCCCAAGGTGAAGAACTCTTATCAAAATGGATGAGTGAAAATGCCTTTGTGAGTTGGATTGTTAATGATGAACCTTGGCGAGTTGAGGATAGAGCTATTAAACGATTATCTTTACCGTTGAATTTAAGAGACAATGAAAGACACCCATTTCATAGAACCCTCACCTCAATCAGAAGACAAATGAAAAGAAAAGCAAGGGTTAAACCAATACTACCCAAATAGATTTTCATTACATTGCTCGTGTACAACATCCATCTTTAGGATGAATGATGTTAATTGGACGCAATGCCCCATCTCGGCGCTGAGGTCCTTAAGAACCTAGAACCCAAGTAGATTCTCTCGATATTTAATGATTCACAGCGAAGTGAGCATCAACTTTACATAAAAGGCCAGTTAAGAGCGTAATTGCGATATTCTAATCCTCGGGGATGTGGAACAATCCAGTATCTTAGCTTTGCCTTGTCGTGTCATAATGTGAAATGAAGGGGAAGAGGTTTACATCTTTACAGGGTTAAGCATGTAGAGTTAGGTCTGTGTATGGGAGTGCCTCTGTAAAAGTTGAACGAATGGAATCCCTAAGCAATTGCAACCTATTTCATAATAATGTAAAAAGAAAAGAAAAAGGGAGTATCCTAGCTTACAAGTTCTTCGAGAAACGCCAGGGTCACGATGATCTGAGCCACATAGATATACTTGTTTTCCGCCAGTTCCTGTATAGTGTCGATGCCGAAGGCCCTCTTCAGAAGAGCCGAGTCCCCCTCTGACACACCCTTGATGGCATGTATGGGGAGCCCTCTCATTTCCTTGAACTCCTTGGAGTTGAATGTCTTGTCTAATATCTCGGCGGTAGCCTTGGAGAAGGAGTTGATTCCTTGTGCAATGCATACAAACGGGTTTCTGGCGAAATCTCCCACCGTCTCAATGTCGAAGGAGCTCTTCAAGTCTACGGCGTCCTGTTCGCTGACTCCGCTTATAGCCGAGATCGGGGCCTTAGCCACCTCTCTCCATGACAACTGCTCATACTTCTTAACCAGATACTTCTCTTTTAGAATCTCACTCATGTCAATCGGTAAGCAGTAGGAGAGGGCATATTAAATAAGATTCTGTAAAGAGTGTAATCAGATCATTCGCGCGCGCACAGAGTTCGGCGATCGATATGACTGAGATAACGACCTTTATCCTTCCCTTATCAACGTAATCAAGAACCTGCTTTGATGATTGATAGAAGAACTTCTATTTATTCTTGACAATCAAGAAGATATTAGTGTCTATAACTGCTGTGATCGCCATTCTTCTCGTAGCCTCTTCTGGAAGTCTAGACCAGCCTCGGACCAGGTCTTCTGTCTGGAAAGGATATCCGACAGCTTTTCTCTAGTGACCTTTCGAATAATAACCTGATCACCTTCGATCACGAATAGAACC
>DAOVCM010000075.1 GCA_030670015.1 Candidatus Bathyarchaeota archaeon | reverse complement strand
TATGCGACGAAGCGATGGACGCCGCTGATAGTGTGGGTCTCGACCTGCGTCGGCGTCAATCCACTGAAAGAGTAGTCCTCGACGGGGTTCTCTGCGCTGACAGCGAACTCCAGCTTGGCTGAGTCGAGAGACATATTCAGGTTGTTGAATACCTGCGCGGTTACGGCTGTCTGGGAGCCGTCATTGGCCTTCTTGAACCAGTACATGATGTTACCAGTCGGTATACTGTTAGGCGGTTCGTACAGACCCCTGACGGCGTAATCGTCAAGCTGCACATTTCCACTAGTGTCGACCGTTATCAGCCTAGAGCCGTACTGGGAGCCTGGGGGCAGCCCTCCACCAGCCGTACTCGTGGTCACGAAGTAATTCTGGTTATTCAGGATGTAGATCATGTCTCTATGGACGTGCCCGGCTAGGATCAGCCTAACGTCGTTCTTCTGGATTATCCTCAAAAGTTCCTTGGCGACTTCCCGGGGTTGTCCGTCGATCAGCCAAGTGAAGTACATGAGCTCCGCCATATCCTCAATGTTCTCCCAACTCCCAGTGATAGCTCCGCCCTTAACAGTCCCAAAGTCGTCCTCGTACTCGCTGCTAAGCAGCGGGTGGTGGAACCCTAAGATCTTCACCTTGTCCGGATATCTCTGTAAGACGGACTCGGCCCAGCTGAGCTGAGCATCAGAGAAATAGCCCGCTGCAGAGCTGTCCAAGGCAACGAAGAGGAAGTCGCCTATTACAACGGTGTAGTTGAGCTTACCACCGTACACCTGAAAGAGCTTCCCTCCTTTCCCAGAATAATCGTGGTTACCGGGAAGCAGAAAGCACGGGACCTCAATCCTTTGCATTGTTCCCTGGAGATAGTTCCAGCCTGAGGCTACGGTTTCGGTCTGGACCGTATCTCCTGTTATGATTATCATGTCCGGGTCCATGAGGTTCACCTCGTGGATGTTCTGGGCGAAGACGTTCCGGCCGTGGGGTTGATGCATATCGGTTATATGGCTAATGGTCAGAGTCTCAGGCCACTCCTCGAGAACCCAGACACACTTTGACTGCGTGTAGTCCACGGATTCACCCCCCTCGCTGTAGGTGAGACCTAAATCGTAGAGTTCCGGATGAATCTCCTCTGGGACTTTGAAGAATAAGATCCAGTCGCTACCCGTGTAGCTGCTGTTTATCAGACCGATGGAAGACGACCCGTATTTTGAAGTCAAGCTGGCGGTCCATCCTGAAGCGTCGGGACCTGCGTTCACATCAACTTTCAGGGCGCCTCCGAGGAGTACAGGCTCGGGGAGAGATGGGAGAGGATAACTAACGATCTCTGTTATCTTCTGTGCCTGATACGCTAAACCGGTAGGTAATGGTATTCCGACTATAACAATTGTCGATACAAAGAGAATCACAGTAACGATCCTTGGAGTCAGATTTCCGATACTTTTCTTCATGCTTTCTCACCCATTGGGAGGATGATCGTGTCACTATGAGGGATGTATACCCTTAACTTTTCCCCTAAGGGAGTTTTAGCGTCGGGTGGCGTATCCACCATGATCATGTTCCCGTCCACCCTGAGTTTGACCTCCTTGTAGGGACCGATGAAGGCTGTCCACTCAACAACGCCTTCAAGCACGTTGGATGGCTCACCCGGCTCGGTGAGGATGAAGTTCTCAGGCCTCATGACGCACGCCACCTTATCCCCCTCCCTGAGTCTCTTTGAACTATCAACCCCACAAATAATCTGGTCATCTACCTTCACCCTCGTCTTATCGTCCAAGGCATGTACGACCCCCTCCAATAGTGCTCCCCTTCCAATGAATGTGGCTATGAAAAGATCTTGGGGAGTGTAGTACACCTCCGAAGGGGTGCCAACTTGGCGGACGACTCCATAATTCTGGATTGCCATCCTATCTGAGATCGTCATCGCCTCCTCCTGGTCGTGGGTAACATATATGGTGGTTATCTTGAACCTCTTCTGCAGCTCCTTTATCTCCTCCCTCATCTCCACCCTGAGTTTCGCGTCCAGGTTGCTCAGAGGCTCGTCGAGGAGCAGGACCGCGGGGTTGACAACAAGTACTCTGGCCAGAGCCACTCTCTGCTGCTGCCCTCCGCTCAGTTGGGATGGGAAACGGTCTCCAAGACCACCGAGTTTCACAAGCTCCAAGGCGTCGTGGACTCTGTCTCTGATTTCTGCCTTTGGGAGCTTCTTGATGCTAAGGCCGTAGGCGACGTTGTTGTAGACCTTCATGTGCGGCCATAGGGCGTAGTTCTGGAAGACCATGCCCGTGTTCCTCTTAAAGGAGGGGAGGGGAGTCACGTCCTTCCCATCGAAGAGGACCCTCCCCTCGTCGGGATGCTCAAGACCAGCTATGATTCGCATCGTTGTGGTCTTACCGCAGCCACTTGGGCCCAACAGGGTGAAGAACTCCCCGTCCTCAATCTTGAGGTTGATGTCCTCCGCTGCCACGACATCACCGAACTTCTTAGTTATGCCCTCCATTACGACTTCGACCATCTCATTCACACCCCCAAGAACGAAACCCTCTGCTTCAAGACATAGTTGGATATGGCCATGGCGGCGATCTGGACCGTCATGAGCATTACGCACAGAGCGGCGCCAATGCTCACCGATCCTACTGCAGCCAGACCGTAGACGATCTGGCTAATGAAGAAGGTTATGGGCATCCTGTCTTCCCTTAGAGCACCGAGGGTTACACTCGCGCTCACCTCGGACATGGAGTAGACGAAGCCGAGTATCGCCCCACCCATGATATGGGACACCACGAGAGGTAAAACTATCCGGAAGATAGTCTGTGCCCTGCTGGCTCCCAGGTTCATTGAGGCCTCCTCTAGAGCTTTGTCAACCTGCTGGAGGCCCGCGTATACCGACCTTGTGATGAAGGGGAGTCGTCTTATAGAGTATGCAAAGATGAGGAGAACCGCCGGGTCAACGATCGGATCGAGGAAGCTCCCCCTAAAAAATCCTGAAGAATAGAACAGGAAGTAGCTCACCGCCAGGCTGACACCAGGCACGGCGACGGGGAGGGTGGCGAGCATATCTAGGATCGAACGTCCCGGAACATCTCTCTTCGCCACTACGTATGATATGCTTGAGCCAACAAGGATCATAATGATCACGGCTACGAGGGAGTAAAACAGGCTGTTAATGATCGCTCGGCTGACATCCGGGTTTTTTAGTAATGATGCAAAGAACTCGGTCCTTATAGTGTTGGGAAGGGTGCCGCTGGTCGCCCAATCGGTTGTGGCGAGCAGGAAGGTGCCGATCTGAGGCATGGCGGCGAATAACACGAGTCCAAGCATGGAGAGGGCTATGAACCCCTGGACCCACCAAGCAGGTGTCCTCACCCTAGGGCTCCACCTGCCCCCTTTGCTGAGCATGGCATATGACCTCCTGGATGTGTATTTCTTCACGATGACGTAGCTCACGATCGTCAGGGTCATGATAAGGAGAGCCAGCGCAGAGACCTTCGGGGATATCCCCCCGGTCAGAGCCTCGGCGAAGGCACTGTAGATCTGGTAGGAAGCTACTTTTTTGGTCAGAGGGTTCGCCCGGGCCCCAATAAATCCTATCGGTGCCCCGAGATCCTCCAGGCTGAAGATGAAGGTTATTATCGCTCCCGCCGCGAGCCCGGGGAGGAACAAGGGGAAGGTGACGGTCCTGAACAGTTTGAAGCCCTTGGCGCCAAGGTTCTCCGCCATCTCTTCGAGACTAGGATCGATGTTGTTCAGTGAAGCTAGAACGTTCAGATAGACTATCGGGTAGTATGCGAGAGTCTGAGCCACTATCAGGCCAACAAGTCCATCGATGTCAACCCTCCAGGGGAACAAGTGGAGGAGGTCGTAAAAGAAGTAGTTGATCAACCCCCCTCTGGGGTTGAACATCTTGCCGATGACATAGGCGTTAACGAAGGGCGTCGCTAGGAGGGGTATCAGGAGGATGACCTTAAAAATCCCTTTCCCTCTGAAGTTGTATCGCCCCATGATCATTGAGACTATGATGCCTATAATGGAACACAGAATTGTTACAGATGCAGCAACAATGAGGGAATTCAGGAGGATGCCGTAGTCGTACCCCCAGATGTACATGACTCCCCGGACTACTTCGAACATACGGCCGCCACGTGGCTTGAATGAGATATACTCCGGGCTCGACAGAATGTCAATGAACCAACCTAGGGACAGGTTCCCACTGTATGAGAATGCCTGTCCTATCATTGAGGTAAGAGGAGCGATGAGGAAGATGACGAGCATCATATAGGAGATAAGGGTCTGGAGGATTGTTATCCAATCGAGCTCCCTCCGGAGTCTTATCACGGCCCCTTGAAGGAACGATTTACCCTGATTCCCCTGCATCAAATGCTCCTACCCAATGAACTGGTTGAATTCCTCCCTGATACTGTCGTAATGAGCTTCAGCAGCTACGATCCACGCGTCTACCATCCTAGTCTTAAACTCGGCATCAACTCCAATCACGTCACAGATGCTCTGTGCGTACTCCTGTGTAAACGTGGCCTCATCTCCCGTTTCAGGGTCCGTGAATTCGAACAAGTAGGGGTCACCCATCTTGCCTATGAGGTCATTGAACTCTTCTCGGGTTATGTCTCCTTCCTCCAGGGCCCACGTAATGTCTTCCCATAGCTTCTCTAGTTTCAACTGAGACCTGACGATCACGGCATGATAGAAGTTCTGCATTGCGGACTCGTAGCTCAAAGCCAATTCGTCGCTGAAGTCGATGGTCAATGCCTCCTTCGTCTCCTCGTAGACCTGCTTGAGATCCTCCCGGGCCTGACCTTCAGGCGTATCGAAGACAGCAGGATTCATCGGGAGCCTGTTTATGTCTTCGTCAAGCCATATCTTCTGGCCTTCGGGGGTTAGTATCCATTCAATGAAGGCCTGTGCCGCCTCAGGGTTCTTTGATGTAGTCAGTAGGGCTATGGGATCTGCATTCACTATGGTACCGTCGGTTGGGAAGATGTATTTACAGAATTCAGGGTTCTTAAGCTGGGCTGTGTAGCCGTAGAAGTCGATGGTTGTCCCTACACCGATATCCTCCCTAATAACGGCGTCCCTTACGAGACCTGACTGATCGTATATCCTGGAGTTGGCCCCCATACGTATGAGGAGGTTCCATCCGTCCTGCCAGCCGTAAGCCTGGAGGATTATGGTGAACATGCGTGTGTTAGATGTGGATTTGGTTGCGTCCGCTGTGCCGACACTGGGAGAAGGAAGGGTAACTGCATAGGTCTCGTTAGCGAGGTCGCTCCATTTCGTAGGCTCTGGGAGAGCCATCATCTCAAGATAATTGGTGTTGATGGTGAAGCCGAAGGATGCGAGCGCGCTCCCCGTCCAGTAGATGTCTCCGTTTGAGACTTTCCTTGTCGGCACGCCACCTAGCTCATAGGGGATGTCATTCAGGGTCTCTAGTATGCCCTCGCTGGTTAAAGGGGATAGGAGTCCCTCCCTGTTGACGACATCGAAAAGCACAGGGCCTCCCCCCCAGGCTACGTC
>DAOVCM010000035.1 GCA_030670015.1 Candidatus Bathyarchaeota archaeon | reverse complement strand
GAGCTGTTTTCGAGGAGGCAGCAGGTAATGTCATCGTTTCAATTGAAGACAGGACACGAGTCCTCAGCACAGTTGCCTTCCGTATGAACGTCTCAATCAGTGATCTGGATCAGAGTCTCTACGCGGACCTGCAGGACGAGCAGGTACTCTCCGCATTTAATACGATACCTCCCTTGGACCTACTCAAGGAGTACAACTTTGCCCTCACCCTCGCCCTTTTAGCTCATGCAAGTCGGTTGGAGCTAACCTACAAGAGAAGAGATGAAAAAACAGTAGAGCTTACTGATAAATTGGGACGAAAAAGCATACAGATAACCGGAGCCACCACGAAGATAGTTATTGAATTGCGGCAAACGAAGCGCATCGGTTACAAGGCCATGCATCTTGAAGCCCTCCTCACCCGTCTCTTGACCAAGAAGAGTTGGGTGCTCACAGCCGATATCAGATTTCCCCTGAAATCGAGGAAGAACTACAGATTCGAGATCAGCTATCTAGATGGAAAAATGATCAAGCCGAGCACAAGAGTGCAGGAGTCCCGCGTAAAACCAAGGTCAAAGTTTGAACTTCTAACTCTACCTAAAGGTGAGATCATAGACATTTCGGAGATGGCGATGCGGCTGGGAGTTACAGAGGACGAGGTAAGGAAGCGATTCAAACAGGAAGGTGGAGGATATGTCGAAAGAGGGGATATCCTCTTCAAGAAGGAGAAACTGGATGAGGTTGAGAAGGCTCTGGCTAACGCGTGTGATATGCAACTAGGGACAGTGCGGGGTATTTTGCGCGATCTCGGCTGTCGGAATCCCCTTCCTGTACTTGAGGCTCTGGGCTACGCTGTTGAGTGGTCTAGGGAGAGGGATAAGAGCACTGTCTACAGATTGAGGAGGAATCAGAACGCCTCCTGACGTCTTTTTCCTTTCTATTCGCATCAGTTTTATGTATTCATTTCTTAGTATGTTGTAATTGTTCAATATCTTTCCCTATCTAAACCTTAATATCTAGCCTCTCATATGTCGTGGTGAAATCCGAATGAGTTATCAGAGTCTACAGGGAGCCACAGTTGTCGGCTTAGTTTGCAAGGACGGAGTCGTCCTAGCCGCGGAGAAAAGAGTGAGCTGGGGCCGCATGGTGATGAGCAGGTCAGGTAAGAAGGTCTTCGTGGTCACTCCGAACATGGGTCTCGCATTCGCTGGGCTCGTCTCTGACATGCAGGCTTTGACCCGGGAGGCCACAGCCTACGCTAACCTATTCAGGCTGGAGAACAACAGGCCCATAAAAGTGAAGGCTTTGGCAAAGCTCATCTCCAACATTCTATTCCAAAGGCGTCTCATGCCTCTTCTCATGGAGACAGTGGTGGGCGGTGTTGATGAAGAGGGTCCTGCCATTTACTCCATGGATCCCATTGGTAGCCTCATCCCTGATAACTTCGTCACTGCGGGCTCAGGCGCCCCCATAGCCATGGGTCTATTAGAGGCCAACTATATAGAGGACATGGACCTAGAGGCTGGAGGGGAGCTAGCGCTGAATGCCATCAAGTCGGCTGTAGCTCGGGATGTCGTGAGCGGCGACGGTGTCGACATGCTACTCATAAGAGCTGATGGCATCGAGGAAAGGTCGTTTCCCATGAAGGCCTGACCGACTAACCATCATTAGTTTCTCTTTTCTAGATCGTCCCCTGTTCGGTTCAGATATCGACTTCCGGGAAGGTCTCATTTACAAAGAGAGCAAATGAAGACTACTGTAAGGTTACTGACGACGATCTGACTTGAAGTGTATGAGTCCACGCTGTCGATAAGGGCTCCGAATATGGGGGCATCACGGTGGAACCTACGTAGCCAAGGAGATTGTATTAGTCCTTAACCGATAGCTGAGAGGGTCTTAGAAGGGCCTCAACTATCGTAGTGTAAGATATAGCCCTCTTCGTGCTGACAGCGTGGATAATTGAGGTAATGATGTAAATAACGAACAGGAACGGGAGAAGCTCATTGTTTCAGCTGTTCCTGGAGATAGCATACTAGCTAAATATACTTCGTTAAAAATCGATATATGCCTCAAAAACTTCCCACATAGGAACCAATTCCGAGGTTGGAAAATCATAAGCACTTTGAGTAAAGCATTATAATGGGCACTGGATTTAGAAGGGAGCGAGGGCCGATAGTTCAGCGGTATGAACGCTGGCTTCGCAAGTCAGAGGTCGGGGGTTCAAATCCCCCTCGGTCCACCAATCATCCTCGAGTATAATAGTACCATTTTTCTGAACCGTTTATATTTCATATTCCTTTCTCTTCATTTGCATAAGGGTACAATTTCTCTGAATACAAGAGCACTGACCATTGAGGTCCAAATACAAATGTAGGGATCTTAACGGTTCATAATCAAGAGAGATAATTGCCTGCGTGCGCACAATACAGGTCCACAGGAAAGTCACGCAGCCATTCCTGCCAACGATTGTGAACAGATACGAGGAAGCCAGGGTCGAGGTCAGGGGATACGCCGAATCTGTCAAGATCTTTGGTGAACGAGTGGAAAGGGCGTCAGATGAGGATCTGGGAACGGAGTACCTTGACTACATAATTGCTATTAAAATTGTATCCAGTATGGACGAAGCCATCGACTATATCAACAAGTATGGTTCCCATCATACGGACGCGATAATCGCTGAGAATGTTGAGGATGCACACACGTTCCTGGGAAAGGTTGACTCTGCAAGTGTTTTCTGGAACGCATCGACACGCTTCAGCGATGGATATAGATATGGTCTAGGAGCTGAGGTCGGTATCAGTACAGAAAAAATCCACGCCCGAGGGCCAACAGGCCTCGAAGGATTGACTATATACAAATACTATCTAATAGGTAAAGGCCAAACCGTCAGATCATATGTTGGGAAAAATGCAAGGAAATTTACCCATCGCATAATAAAGAAAGACTGGGATTAGGTGTCCCAATAAAATGGGTTTTATAGATTACTCCCCTTTCCCATCTAACATCTCTTCTATGGCTTCCAACGCTTTATTTCGATCTACAAGGATGTCATCAGGTATTAACCACATCGATTGTTCTAATAATTTGAAAAGAGATATTATCATCTCGTCTCTGAGATTTTCTTTGCATGTGCGCTTAAGTCCAATTGTGTAGTCTAAATAAATAGTTGGATTGATGATTAGAGGACAGTAGTTCATCGTTTCCTTAAGAGGGTAGAGCTTGGTTTTTCATATAAATTTATGAGTTCTTTTTTTCAGCCTGAATGCCTGGGTCTGGGAATAAAGGAGGTCGGGGATTTACATCTCAGGAGTTGGTTTCACGGGGGTAATAGCCTTTGATTGGTGAGCTCCGTGGAGTATAGATGCGCGTAGTCATTCAACCTGAATATCGTACGCTCGTTAAGATTTGAAGTGCCTATGACGCTGATGCTCGCTGGTGAGGTTCTGAAGGTCACGTTGGAGAGGGTTTCCATGTCCAGCCTGAGCCACCAGGCGACGATGTTAATAATCGTCCCTCCGTGTGTCACTAAAATTAGTGGATCATCTGGGTTTTTAGGAAGGCACTCTAGAAATTTGGACACCCTTAAGTAGAACTGGCGCCATGTCTCAGCCTCCGGGTAGCACTGCCAGTCGATCAAGGGCTCAGTCGGTTCTCTGAAATGGAGCCTCGCTTTCTCCTTCGTCATACCTGCTGCGATACCAGTGTTCAGCTCTCTCAGTTCACTGGCTTGTATGGGTGTCAATTCAAGCTCCTCGGCGATAATCTCGGCCGTTTCCGTAGCTCGCTTGAGGTCACTGTAATACATGGTGCAACAGATACCCTCTAGCTCATCCTTTAGTCTCGATGCGAGGACTTGAACCTGGCGTCGACCGAGTGCCGTCAGCTTCGTGTCGGTCCAACCTCCAGTCAGGTCTCCTGTCAGGTGCTCAGCCTGTCCATGCCGTATTAAAATTAAGGTCTTCATGGAGGATCTCTCACTGATAGAGCCCATCACCGATTAAAAACATAGTCTTGTAACAGCTGAACGATAACTGTCCTTTTCTGGGCATAATTGGAAACATAGATTTAAACGGAATCTTCTCTACAGCGGATGCAGAATCTTGGGATACGGTTCGCATTCACAGTGTGCTAAAGATAAAGGAGTGCAAGCATTGAGTTATAATGAGAAGCGCTGTTACAGCGCACGCTAACGCCCCACTCCGCTACGATCCTACCCACCTTACACATGAAATCTGACGCGTTGAAGGTCAATTCAGGGTGTTCGAAGAGTCCCATCAAGATCAGGGTTCCTGCTCCCCCCTATCTTCGTCCTCAGCATTTTCAAACCCTGATTCGTCGCAACGCTGTTCCCAGCAGTATCGAAGATCAGATCGACTACAGCTCCATCTGTGACCTCCATCACCGCCTCAACGGAATCATCCTCCTTAGGATTCACGACCATGTCGGCTCCAAGCCCACTCACGCATTCGAGCCAGTAATCTATGGGATCTGAGACGATGATCGGTGAGAATCACGCCAGTCTCACCACCTCCAAGGTACGATGTCCAATTGGACCCGCACCGAGAATCACAGCCGAATCCCCGATTCTGGCTCCTGACCGTTTGACGACTCCGATCACATACGCCAGATCAGTGGTAATGGCAGCCTCGTAATATGACATGCTCTCCAAGAGCTTGAATGCGTTCCCTTCGTGGCCAATTATGTACTCGCCATACCCGCTGGGAAAGCGAGCCACCCTCTTCCCACCGACATCGAAGCTAATCGGGATATGAGGGTTCACACAGGTTGTAGTGTCGCCTTTCACACAGTTTAGGCAGTGGTTGCAAGGAACTGGGTTAGCACCGACGCCAGCGACGTACACCTTATCACCAGCTTCGATGGATGTCACTTTGTTTCCTACTTCAACCACATCCGCAGCGACCTCGTTCCCACAGCAAGCAGGAAGAGGAGCAAAAGGATGAAGACCTTTGTATACATGTAGATCGCTACCAAAGATTAGACAGGCTCTGTTCCGAAAGATGGCTTCGTGGGGACCAGGGTCTGGTAACTCAACATCCACCCACGTGAACTTGTAAGGCTCCAAGACGATGGGTGAACGAAACTTTACAAACATAACCACGCATCCTATGTATGATAATGGTGAGCGATCAATTTACGGCAATAACTCGCAAGCGCGTGCCGTCTTGTACTTACATCCCTAAGTTTAGACTGGACTCTTCTTCCCTGTCATCTCTTCTACAATAATTTCGATTCCGATCAAATCTTTCATCTTCTCTACTTGCTCAAGGGTTAACATGTCGCTCTTGCCATGAGCATACTTGTCAGATAATAATTTTAGAATTTTCAACTTTTTTTCGGGTTCCTCACGTAAAATGGCTTTTCCATGGACGATGACGCTCTGGTATATGTAACTGTATGCACATGGCGAGTCTGCCTCCTTCTTCTCTCCATGGTCTACCTCAAAGCACACTCTTGGATTGGCGGTTATGTTTTGTATCTTCATACCTTCACGATGGCTATGCAAAAAGATCTTGCCCTCATGGTAGGTGAAGTTAACAGGTACAACGTAAGGAGTGTTATTTACACATGTTGCGAGATGTCCAATTTCTTCATTATATAGAATCTTCTCGATTAAGTTTACATTCTTAATTTCTTTCTCTTTACGCCTCATTTCAGCCTAGCTTCTATTCTATTCATATAAAATGCTTTACATGCAAAAAATATTGTGTGGGCGCGAAGATCCAAAAAGATGAAAGGTGCTAACGTTTTTTAAAGTCCTATTCTAATCGTGAATCGAAATTTTGCATATGATTGCGCCAGCAATAACCAGAAAAGAGGCTATCCACATGTAAAGTCCGATCATAACATGGAAATATAAGGAGCTGATTACTGTTGAGAGTAAAGGGACAAGATAGGAGAAGGAAGCTAATAGAGTATGATCACCTTTTAGCATACCAATATCCCAAAATACATAGGATAGAAGATTAGGGAAGATGACCACATATAAAAACTGTATCGCCGCATGAAGTGTCCATTGAGATGTTTCAATACCAAGGAATATGGGTCTTACAGCTAATAAAATGAGTCCAGCGCCCAAAAAGAAAATAGGTATAGCTCCAATATTGACACCACCTCCCCATCTTCTAGACAAGTTATAATACAATCCCCAACAGATAGATGCCAAAAAAGCTAGTATGTAAGGTATAATGTTTAACTGAATGTTCTCCCTGATTATTTCAAGTGTAAACGGTCCACTCTGAATCATAGTAAAAAAAACGCCTATTGTAGCTATTATGATCCCTGGCAGTAAAAATATTCGAATTTTTTTATGTAAAATTGAGCCTGAAAAAACTAGTGTAAAACTAGGTCAGAGATAATTTATCATACCAATCGTAAGCACCCGTTGGCGGCCTATAGATAATCCAATAGCAAAAAAAAACAGACCACATATGCAACGAATAGAGCGCCATAGCCAATCAAATAATGGATGGAAGTGTTAAGGAGCTTCTGCACTAATTTTGGTTTGGCTATAAGATAAATTGAGCCTAAGATTCCACTTGTTAAGTTGATATAGGAAGCGGATGTTAAGGTTCCTAGTTCTTCAGTAAGGCTTCGTGAGAATGCAACGCTTGTACTCCAGAGCACTATTACGAATATACCTAAAACAGTATATTTAGTCATTGTTAGGTATTCTAGCTTTATAATAGGACAATAAGTGTGCATTACTTTATCCTTTTTTTCATCACAAGTCAGACCGAGCTAAATAAGTGACCGGTCAAATTTGTTTGGACACCCGACAGAGGAAGATCTATGCCTGAAAAGGGCAGGTATTCCCTTACGGTCAGGAAGGAGATCGCAGTAAGGGTCAGGGAACTGGCTAGGAATAGGGGTTTGACAGTGGATGAGTTCATAAACATGCTCATAAGACCATCCTCGAAGGGCGTCTGGTCGAGGTGTATGGTGTGTGATGCCAGCGCACGCGCAAACGTCTCGGGGTTCAAACCTCGCTTTGCACCTCAGGGATAAGCCTTACCCCTGGAGGTGTAGGGTAGTTGATAGGAAAGCGCATGGGAAGGCTTAAGCACACGCGTGTGCAACTCATCTCGAACTCCGATGGGTGGTGTACAGATCAACAACGTAGTCGCCGTTGCCTCCCTCGACCAGAGGTTCGACCTCATCGCCATACTGAAGGTCTTCAGGAACGCCGATTACAGGCCCGAGAAGTTCCCGGGTCTCGTCTTCAGGCTGAAGAGACCAAAAACTGCGACCCTCATCTTCAGCACGGGAAAGATGGTCTGCACCGGCGCAAAGTCAGAGAAGCAGGCCT
>DAOVCM010000118.1 GCA_030670015.1 Candidatus Bathyarchaeota archaeon | reverse complement strand
CATTTTTAACCTAATTATTGAACTCGCACACGCGCGCTGTTTTGCATATTTATTACATACCTTTTTGGTGCTGTCTGTTAATTGGTTGACTTTTCACTCCCATCTCTACTGGTATACCCATTATTCGTACGCCACTCTTTGTTTTCATTGACAACGTTGCTGGTTCGGTAATGAGATACTGTCCTTCTTTGATGTTTGTCTTTTCTTGATTAACCTTCACTTCTACCGTTCCATCAAAAACATCGTAAATAACATAATAACCCTTTCACAAGTTGGCATCTCACCACCTTGTGTAAGTTCGATGATTCTTACCTTGAATTCCTTAGCCTTATAGAAAACATTTTTACCTCTTTCCTCGTATGGATGGGGTTTCATTTTTTTTGGATTAAATACTTGCATCACTTTCACTTTCTTTGAATTCCAGTTGTATGTATTTAAAAAATGTGTGGGGGGATAAAATTATGGATTAAGTCTATACTTATGCTGGTAAATGTGTGTGAGCGCCCCATCTCCCGCACCTTCTAATGAAGGTAACAGTATTTATAGTGTTGAAGAATAAAGGAAGCGTGTAAGCGGAGTATATTTTACAATCCCTGATTCTACCATATGGGGGCCCCTCCGAGGAACCTTTTAATACAAGTATCGGACTAGATATCGATAATGATATCGAATTTGATAGGGGGGTTGTTACGTGTTTAGACACCACAGACCCCGCAGAAGAATAGGGGTGCCCAAGGGACTCCTGCGGTACCTTTCACTTAAGCTCATTCATAGAGAACCCATGTCAGGCAGCGAGATAATGGAAAGCATGGAGGAGTACACAGACTGGAGGCCCAGTCCGGGAAGCATCTACCCCATGCTCGCCAGATTGCAGGAAAACGGGTTAATTGAGCCCTATTCCGACGCAGACCCCGACCTAAAACGGTTTAAGATTACAGAAAAAGGAATCACGGAGCTGAAAGAAGCACACAGACATCCAGACCACTTCGGAGCATGCCAGAAATCCATGAGAAAAATGTACTGGATTCTACACAGAGGCATGCTGAAAGACATGTACGAGAGCCTCAGCAACCTAGTTGAGACCGTTGAGGCCACCTATGAGAAGATCTCGGAGTCAGAGGAATATAAA
The DNA here is from genome assembly GCA_030670015.1 of Candidatus Bathyarchaeota archaeon. Taxonomy (GTDB): domain Archaea; phylum Thermoproteota; class Bathyarchaeia; order TCS64; family TCS64; genus DAOVCM01. The sequence goes on along the minus strand of DAOVCM010000118.1, from coordinate 3,168 downwards.
CAGGAGCTGATACAGGTCCTTGACGACGCGGCGAAGGCTATCAAAGAACTTGGAGAGCATATATTATGAGTCAGCTGAAAAGAGCATTCAGCTATCTGAAACCCTACGCTAAGGAAGCGGTGCTTGCCATGGTCTTCCTCGGACTCGTGGTGGTGCTTGACCTCTCAATCCCGAGGATGGTTCAAATCCTCGTAGACCAGGGTATAGCTAAACAAGACATGGACCTCATCCTGAGGACGAGTCTCATGATGATAGGAGCAAGCGTCCTCAGCTCCGCAATGATGATCGGTAACACGATATTCTCTGTCAAGGCTTCAAGGGGGTTTGAGGCGGATCTTCGTGAGGCTATGTTCAAGAAGATACAGACCTTTAGTTTCGGCAATCTAGACGATCTGTCCAGCAGCCAGCTGTTAACCAGGCTCACCAGTGACCTGAGACAGGTACAGAGGATATTGATCATGACCCTCAGGGTGTTCACGAGGGCGCCGCTCATGTTTGTGGGAAGTTTAACCATCATGTGGGCCACGAACCCGCAGCTTACAAAGTACGTCTTACTGCTCATGCCGATAGCAGGTGTATTCATCACCTTGTTCATCCGGTACATGCAGCCCTTGTTCACTAAGACGCAGGAGAGGCTGGAGCAGTTGAACCAGGTGCTTGGGGAGAACCTCTCAGGAATCAGGATCGTCAAGGCGTTCGTTCGAAGAGACTATGAGGGAGAGAGATTCAACAAGGCAAACACCGAACTGACCGAAATCTCAGTGAAGACCAACCAGATCATTGGCGTGCTCTTCCCCCTCATCATGCTCATCATGAATCTGGGCATCGTCGCAATAATCTATTATGGTGGAATCCAGGTAGTGCAGGGCACGACCACAGTGGGCACCATCATGGCGTTCACTAATTACATCTTCGGCGCCATGTTCCCCTTAATGATGCTCTCTATGATGGCGGGGCAGATAAGTTATGCCGAGGCATCAGCCAAACGAATGATGCAGGTAATGGATGCAGAGCCCGAGATCCAGAACATGCGAGAAGCAGTTCACCTCGACGATGTCGCGGGACGCGTAGAGTTCCAGAACGTGACCTTTAGCTACAGGGACGATGGTGGAGATCCGGTGCTCCATGATGTCAGCTTCACCGCTGAACCCGGGGAGACCGTTGCCATACTGGGCTCAACGGGAAGCGGCAAGTCGAGCCTAATTCATCTCATAGCTAGATTTTACGACGTTTCTGACGGAAGAGTGCTCGTGGACGGCTACGACATCCGTGACGTAGACATTAAGAGCCTGCGAAGACATATAGGCGTAAGCCTCCAAGAGGCGGTGTTGTTCTCAGGTACAATAAGAGACAATATCCGGTACGGGCGCCCGGACGCCACTGAAGAAGAGGTAGTGGAGGCTGCGAAGGCGGCCCAGGCCCACGGGTTCATCACAGGGTTCCCTCAGGGATATGACACCGTGGTGGGACAGCGCGGCGTGAACCTCAGCGGAGGTCAAAAGCAGCGAATGGCAATCGCCAGAGCGCTGATGGTGAAGCCCGCGATACTGATACTTGACGACAGTACAAGCGCCGTGGACGTCGAGACGGAGACCAAGATCGAGGAAGCACTGGAGAATCTAATTGCTAACACAACAAGCTTCATCATCGCCCAGAGAATAAGTACTGTACTAAACGCAGATAAGATCCTGATTCTCGACGAGGGCAGGATCGTAGCGGAAGGTAACCATGCACAGTTAATGGACACCAGCCCCATCTACAGGGAGATCTATGACAGCCAGCTAGGAGACGGAGGTGCCCATCAATGAGCGAAAACAGACTTAACAAGAACGGAAAAGAGGAAGGCCAGGCACAACCCTCGATGAGACGAGGACACGGACCCGGGAGAATGGGCAACATAGAGAAGGCCAAGGACGCACGCGGAGTCACGATACGGCTCCTCAACTACTTTAGCGAGTACAAGCTCAGCCTCGTCTTCGTGATAGCGATCACCGTAGTGAGCACCCTGGTCGGCCTCGCAGGCCCCTACCTCATCGGCGTCGCCATAGACCAGTACATACTGCTGGGCGACCTGCTCGGATTGGTAAGGGTCTCCATGATGTTAGCGGGTATTTACATATTCACCACGGTGGCCTCCGGAGTTAACAGCATTGTAATGGCGAAGGTAAGTCAGGGCAGCCTCATGAAGATGAGGAAACAGCTCTTCAAGCACATGCAGATCCTGTCCCTGAGCTTCTTTGATAAGAGGCAGACAGGGGACCTTATGAGCAGGCTCACTAACGACATCGACGCAATAGGAGCACTGCTCACCCAGAACGTTACACAGCTAGTACAGAATTTGCTGACACTGGTAGGTATCGTAGTGCTCATGTTCAGTCTTAACGTCTGGCTCGCTTTGGCAAGCCTCATAGTGTTCCCGATTATGGTAGGTCTTACCGCTGTGGTAGGGAAAAGGACACGGAAATACTACCGTGATCTCCAGAAGCAGACAGGCGGCCTCAACGGAGTGATACAGGAGACACTGGGAGGTCAGAAAGTGGTCATCGCCTTCGAGCAGCAGGAAACGGTGAACCGCAAGTTCGACAAAATGAACCAAGCGGTTAAGGAGACCGGAATCCTAGCCCTGACTTATGCCATGATGGTTCCCCCGATCATGGGTATCCTCAGCAACGCCAATATCGCCATAGTCGCAGGACTGGGTGGTTGGATGACGTTGCAGGGCTTAGCCACAGTTGGAACCATCGCGACCTTCATTCAGTACAGCAGACAGTTCGCGACCCCGCTGAGACACTTCGCTAACATGTACAACAGCATCCAGTCAGCCCTGGCGGGGGCAGAACGCATTTTTGAGGTAATCGACAGAGAACCCGAGCTCACCGATGCGGAGGATGCACACGAGCTCAGGGAGATCGAGGGAGACGTTGTCTTCGAGGACGTAGACTTTGGTTACGTGCCTGGGATCCCTGTGCTCAAGAAGGTGAGCCTCCACGCTGAACCAGGTGAAACCATAGCCTTGGTTGGGCCAACTGGTGCCGGGAAGACGACCATCGTCAACGTCCTGACCCGGTTCTACGATATACAGGGCGGCAAGGTCACCATCGACGGCAAGGACATAAGGAACGTCAAGAAGGATGATCTCCGGCGGAAACTGGGAATCGTCTTGCAGGA
>DAOVCM010000147.1 GCA_030670015.1 Candidatus Bathyarchaeota archaeon | reverse complement strand
ATTTTTGATACTAATCAATAAACTTAAATTTTGATCGATAAACTTAAATTGGATGTGCGGGCAGATGGGTGCCCTATTGGTGATGCCAGATGTCCGATCCTTGTTTAAGCGCAAGGTAAAAATAATATCCATTTATAAATGGGGGAATGGAAAATGAACGGAAAATCTATGCTTAGTCTGTCAACTGTTGATTTTATTGTCGTTAGACGAGACGAAGAGAACGTTGATGCTATATTACACAAATATAATTTATCCAGAGAAGACTTGAGATGTTCAATCTGTGATATGGATTTAAGTGATTTAAAACGTTTGGGAGCTGTTTTTCCTTATCACAGTTTGCTGATTTGTTGCGATAAGATCGAGTGCATAAGTAAGTGCAGGGACAAGTTGATTGAAGAGGAAATCTAAGATATGCAGAGGGAATCTAAGATATGTCCTTTGCACCTTTTTCTTGGGAACCTTGGCAAGATATAATTTCGAAAATTATCATTCCGGTAGCAGTTGCAATAGTGTTAGCACTGAGTTATTTACTTCGAGACAGGATAAAAAAATGGTATTGGAAACGATATAAAATAAAACCTGTTTACGAGCCAATGATGTCTATGTATGAGGAAAAAGTTCTTCCTGAGTATGTAGAATTAAGACCAGAAATTAAAGTTCAACTCAAAAAAGAAGACTTGCCTATTGAACATCCTTTTGGCTATATTTTTTTACCTACTGAAGATATAGAAAGAGGGATAGATGTCTTATTAGCCTTTATTCCAGTGAGTAGCTCCCTTAAAAGAATTAGGATACTTTTTGATGAGAAATTGAGAAAAAGCTTGTTTAGCTATCTTTCTTATAGGTTAGGACTAGAGACAGGTTTTGAAGATAGAGCAGTTAGGTTTAGAGATATAGCTATAAGTCAATATCCCGAAGAATATAAAATAATAGAAAAACTTTATGAAACAGGTAAACTCACTGGTATAATACTGATTGAGGCCGCCATAAGAATTAGAAGAGCAAAAGGAAAGCCATCTACAAGCGACTTGAATGAATTTTCAAGATTAGTAGGAAAATTGGTCGAACTAGATGTGACTGTAATGAGAATAGGCGAAGAATCCGTTGAATCTTATGTTGAAAGAGTTCTAGAAGGCGAATATGGGGTAGTTTTACTTTCCAGAGGACGCCACATACAAAAAGCTGTTGAGGTATCTAATCAATTATGTGAAAAAGGATTTGAATTATATCGTTCCGAAGAGTTGGGGTTTCCTAATCCTGAAATAGGAAAGTGGCTTTTTCTTGAACCGGAAGAACACGAAGTTCCCCTTCAACGAATTTGGCTTAAACGTGTCAGCGAGATTTCTACTAAATAAACGAGTCAGCGCGAACGATAGAAAAATAAGCCCGTTTTGGGCTTAAAAACGAGGTATATCGCGCGCATGGTTAAAGTCATTTTAAATATACAGAAAACCTTTTGTGACCCTAAAACTCGGTATATCGCGCGCGTTAAACGGCTTGCGGAACTGACGTTGAAGCCGCCCTGACCCTTGTGGCTCCTCAAACGTTTTCCCTATGAGCGCGCGTTGGTCATTCATAAACTCAGCCACGCGAAGATGGCTTCCTCCAGCTCCCCTGGGACGGCCTCCTCGAACTCATACCTGACCCTAACCACCGGCTTGTCAACCTTCAGATACCTCCGAATATCCGTCGGAGTCCCCAGGAGGATGAGATCGCACGGCGTGTCGTTAATGACCTGGCTGAGTTCTCTCATTTGTGTCTCGCTGTAGCCGACGGCGGGCAACAAGCTCTCCAGATGGGGATACCTCTCAAAGACCGCCTTGATTGAGCCCCTGGCGTGGGGCCTGGGGTCGACGATGGTCGCACCCAGCTCCCTGGCCTTGATGGTGGCGGCGCCATAGCTCATCCCTCCGTGAGTGACAGTTGGGCCGTCCTCCACGACCAGAACCCGCTTGCCCCTGATCTCTTCCTCACGTTCTGCTGTGATGGTGATGGAAGCCTTGACTATCTTGGCTCTGGGGTTCACCTTCCGGACGTTGCCCTCGACCTCCGTGACCTTCTCGGGGTCGGCGGTGTTCACCTTGCTGATGACGACGATGTCCGCCATCCGGACGTTCGTTTCCCCCGGGTAGTAGCACAACTCATGCCCGGCCCTATGAGGGTCGACGATGACAATGTGGAGCGTGGGATGATAGAACGGTAGGTCGTTGTTGCCGCCGTCCCAAACGATGAAATCTGTTTCCTCCTCAGCCTCTTTAAGAATGGCCTCATAGTCGACCCCTGCGTAGACAACGGCCCCCCGCTCTAGGTGGGGCTCGTAGTCCTCCCTCTCCTCGATGGTGCAGTCGTGGCGATCAAGGTCTTCCAGGGTCTCGAACCTCTGCACCCTCTGCCTTAGGAGCACCCCGTAGGGCATGGGGTGGCGGATGACGACAACCCTGTGACCCCTCTCCTTGAGCTTGGATACGAGCCACCTGGAGGTCGGGCTCTTCCCGCTCCCAGTCCGCGCGGCGCAGACGGATATAACGGTCTTCTCCGACTTGAGCATCGTGGTCTTCGGCCCTAGGAGGGTGAAGTTCGCCCCTGCAGCAAGCACCCTAGACGCCTCTTCCATGACATACCCGTGGGAGACGTCGCTATAGGAGAAGAAGACCTCGTCCACATCCAGCTCGCCTATGAGCTCCTCAAGCATCCCCTCGGGGTACACCTGTATCCCATCAGGGTACAGCTCCCCCGCCAGCTCGGATGGGTAGACCCGCTTCTCTATCTCGACGCCGCTATCTAGGTCGGATATCTGGGCCGCCGTGAAGGCGACCACCTCATAGTCGGGGTTGTCCCTGAAGAAGACGTTGAAGTTGTGGAAGTCTCTCCCCGCCGCGCCCATGATCAAAGCCCTTTTTACCATCCAATATCAATGAAACTTGGCTTCGTGGGTTCATAAGAACTTCGGAAGAGGCGCGCCAGCTTGTAACGTAAATCATGGAAGGTTGACCGGTCAGATGCTGCGTGTTATGTTAGCCTCTGTTCTAGCCAGCTTTGAATGTACCTTAGCCGTGTACTCTGCGCGCGCTGGTATAGTAAGGAGTGACGGATCGATTGTTAGATCATTTATGAGTCAAAGGTCATCTCGGATATTTCAGCTGGAGTGACGACCTTGACCTCTATTAGGTCCTTTATGTCTTCTCCGTGTTTCAGGATATCCTCATCTAAAGTTATGAAGTAGTCGATTTTATGCCCGTAGATTCGCGATGCTATGGAGGTTGCAGCGAGGTGGATGTTGTCCAAGGTTTTGACCCCGGTTTTCGATCCTATCTCAAGGGCGACTGCGAATAGTGCGGGGAGCTTGACTCGTTGTTCCTCGACGTCTATGGAGACCTCTCCGCCCATGGGAATGAGATCCAGGTTTCGGATGTTTATGACTCTTCGGAGGAAGGCGCCGGCGACCTCTTCCCGGTTCATGGATTCAGGTTCGCCCTTGAACCTGTTGTAGGCCCTGCTTATCGTGCTCACCACCTCGATCAGGGTAAGGATAGAGGTCACGGAGGCCAGCTTCCCCTCCTCTATTTTATTTAGAAGGTTTTTCGTTTCTTCGTGCTGGGGCTCATCCGGGGCGTACCTTGCGAGGATGATGTTGGTGTCGAGGTAGAGGAGCGTTCTCATCACCGACCCTCGGCGACGAGTCTGGCCACATTCAAGCCCTTAAACAGCTTGGATCCAAGACTTTCTAACTCGTCGTCTGACATGATTGGTGCATTTGTAAGCAGTTCTCTGGTTCCCTCGCCTAAGAACAGTTCCGGGTGTTCT
>DAOVCM010000222.1 GCA_030670015.1 Candidatus Bathyarchaeota archaeon | reverse complement strand
CTGTAGACTTTTCATTATCTCATCCTTTCAGACTAAGTTTCAAGGCTCGGGAGAGAACTCAGTTAAGCTACGCTGATCTTGAATGGAAGTAATGGTGATCTCCACCCTTGGGTCTCCCTTTCGCACGTAACGTTTGGAGGAACTCTTTACCACTACTAAACGGTCATCCGTATAAGCGACCCCGTTCAGCGCGTCCAGAACAGCCTTCTCAAGGTTGTCCAGGTCGGGCGTCGTTGATACCCAGAAGTCTAGGCGACGGCTGTTAGGCCTCGGTAAGTAAAAGGTCAATGACACCACAACGGGCCTGTCGAAGGGTCTTTCGAAATATTTCTGAGCTTCATCCTTCACAACGTTTTCCCAATCCTTTACCCTCTTAGGTGTGTAGGCGAATCTCTTCTTGCCCTTCGTCACCACCCTTGGACGAGCCTTGGGAACTGGATGCCCTATCACTTCGAACATTACGTGGTGCAAGTCTTTTTCTGCCTCTGGAGAAACGCAAGTCCTCGAGGTAAAAAGTCTTGCTCTCAAAGGGTTTCAGAATAGAGAGCTTTCAACGGAATATTCAAGTCACGTACCTGTAGCTGTTTTGACATTGGCGGCAGACTATGAATCTGTCTTCTTTTTCCTCGTCGGATAAGTTAACATGAATCCAGTTACCACAGCCACTACATCTGAAGAGGAATTCCTCAGTTTCCCTGTTCCCATTTGAGCATCTTAGAACTTTCTGTGATTTTATGAAGGAGGGGGAGATCATAGGCCTTCTTAGGCCGAGCCGCGACGCTTTCTGCCTTATTGCATTTGCAGATCTCTCCTGGAAGTCAGTCATTATCTCCTCTATAGCCTTCCCCGAGAGGTAGAGAAGCTCAAGCTTCTTGATCTCCTCATCTGTCCAAAGTTTCGGTCTAGACATATATGGCATCCACTATCCTATTCTTTGAAGACAATCTGGCCTGGGAGACAACCCCTTCGAGCTTCGGCCTCGTGTCAAGCGAAGGAATTGACCGGTCTCAAAACTCGCACATTATTAAGGGGTATGCTTTTTTCACGAGCTTCGAGTTTTCCCGTCGTCTCCCGTACACTTTACGCTATTGCTGTAGAAGCGTGGCTAGTGTATAATATAATTCTGTTGCAGGAAAACCACATTCTCTCGTGTCTGGACAGGGCTAACTTATTTGTGTTTTGTTGTGCTTCTGTAAAGAACATCTCATTGAAATAAGACAACCCGCGTGTTGTGCTGCGAAGTGAAATAATAATTCTGGTAATGTCTCTGGTTTACATTAAATCCTAATTGTGATTCTCTCACAGGATGAGAGTAACACTTGATCATCTAAGGCACTTCTCGCGTTCCACAACATGAGTACGCGGAAGTAGAATAAACTCGAAACAATGTACAAAAGGTTTAATGGAAACTCGCCTACTCATATCTGGTGTCCCATGGAGATCCAGTACTTCTCAGAGCCTAAATTATCCGAGCCTATAATGATCGCGGCGTGGCCTGGAATGGGTTACCTCGCTAAGATATCGGCGGATTATCTTCGTCGCCGTCTCAAGGCCAAGCTTTTCGCTGAGGTCAGGTACTTTCAGAACGCAGTCATCTACAAAGATAGCCTAGCGGAGTTCCCCACTATCAAACATCGCTTCTACGCTGTGCCAAGTAAGAACCTCTTAATCTGTGTGGGGGATGCCCAGCCTTCCACCCCCGAGGAAGCTGTGAGGCTCGCAGAGATGGTGATGGATGTAGCTGAAAGGTTCAACGTGAAACGCGTCTATACGATGGCCGCGTATCCAAGCGAATATCCAGATGAGCCTCAGGTATACGGAATCTTCACGGATGAGAGGCTGAAGGATGAACTTGAGAGACATGGTGTCGGGTTCATCGAGGGAGAGGGCGCGGTCAACGGGTTGAATGGTATCCTCATTGGAGTCGCAAAAAATAGGGGCGTCGAAGGAGTCTGCCTGATGGGGGAGATCAGATACGCAAACGTTCCTCAACATTTGTCTTCAAAGGCTGTCCTTGAAAAATTGGCGGTCATACTGGGCTTTGAGATCGATACAGCTCTGTTAGAGAAGAGGGCGAAAAAGATCGATGCCTCTATCCGCAAGAGTCTCAGCGAGTACCCGGAGTACGGGGAAACAGTCAAGAAAGAGGAGAAAGAGTTCAGGTACATCAGTTAAAGATCCTCAAACCAGAGAAAGCCCGACGCCTAGGATCAGACGACATACTGCAGCAGTTTAGATACACGAGTAACTCCTTATCCTTATACAAGCATGGAACATCAGTACCAAAAGTAAATGGAATCAAGCATGGAGACGAGAATATTGGACATCTTTTTACATAACAAATTTATATACTGTTCATTTGAATAAGAGTTATACTTTCGAGGAATCAAGATATGAAGGCAGTTGAGAAAATCTGGTGGACCAAGCTAGTCGCTGCTCTGGGAGTTGCGGTTCTCACTCTCATCGTCCAGATCTATGTCTCCAGTGACAGTTACATAGCTTTCATGCTCGGAGTGACCCTATACCTAATATTATCCGATGTATTGGCCAACATAAACAAAGTTGATAGATCTAGGGGCCTGAAGATAGGGGTAGGCGTTTATTTCTTCACATGGATAGTAACGTGGGTTACGATATATACCATCACACGTACATAAAATATCATTGCGACGATTGCCTAGTCTTGCTTCTCCCTGTTGAGACGGTACTGTACAAGGTCGGACCAAGCTGAAAAGAAGCCCATGTCGAACGGCGAGTTTATCCCGTTTCTCACGATGGATCTGAACTCCTTCTTGTAAGTCTTCAT
>DAOVCM010000169.1 GCA_030670015.1 Candidatus Bathyarchaeota archaeon | reverse complement strand
GAGGATCTCGCAGTTCAGGGCTCTGGAAATTTTTATCCCGTATTCGATGGCTTTCTTGTTGACCTTGGGCTTGGAGCCTGGGAATCCGATGCAGATAGGGCAGGTGTTGGCGTTGGGTTCCATCCCCTCGTAATCTGTGCTGCAGCCGCAGAAGAGCTTGCTCTCTGTGAGGAGTTGAACGTGGATCTCGAGGCCCATGATAGCTCTCATTGGTTCACCTCGAACGTGTGAGCCACCTGGACCATCTTCCCCTCCTGCAGATGATCAGCCATGATGTGGAGACCGACGGGCAAATTATCAACTGTTCCACAGGGGACGGAGATCATGGGGATACCGGCGAGGTTAGGTGCCACCGTCAGGATGTCCATCATGTAGTGCTGGATGGGCTCCATCTCAGCTATCTCATCAAACCGGGGAGCCACAACTGGCATCGTCGGAGCAGCCAGGACGTCGACCTCCTCAAAGGTCCTCTTAAAGTCCTGAATTACCTTCGTCCTGACCTTCAAGGCCTTGAGGTAGTAAGCATCCCTGTAACCCGCCATCCTCGTGAAGGTTCCGAGTACGATCCTTCTCTTCGCCTCCTCAGAGAAGCCACGGCTTCGCACCCTCGAGAAATACTCGTCAAAGCTACCTTCAAGGGGTAGGTACAGCCCATAGCGGAGTCCACAGAGCTTCGCCAGGTTCGTTGACGCCTCGGCCATGGCTATGATGTAATAGGATGAGAGGGAAACCTCGGTATAGGGTAACGAGACCTCCAGGACGCTGGCTCCCAGGTCTTCAAGTTTCCTAATCGCACCCCACACGAGTTTGGAGATTCTTCTGTCTATATCCTCGCTGAAGTACTCCTCAGGTATCCCGATCTTCGTACCCTCAACCGAGTCAACCAGGTACTTTGTGAAGTCTTCTTGGGGGACCTGTAGGACCGTGGAGTCATACTCGTCTGGACCGCTTATCACCGATAGGAGCAGGGCGACCTCTCCAACGGTTTTCCCGATGCATCCGATCTTATCCAGGCTGTTCGCATAATCAACCAGCCCCCAACGAGAGGTTCTGCCATATGTGGGTGTCAGGCCGACGACGCCGCAGAAGGCTACGGGACATGAGATGGATCCCCCTGTGGACTCCGCTATGGCCAGGTGTGGGAAATCTGCGACGGCTGTCAAGCAGGCTGCCCCTCCTGAGCTGCCTCCGCAGCTTCTTTCAGGGTCGTATGGGTTTTTCGGGATGCCGTAGGGTGTGTTGACGTTGAAGGTGCCGAATCCGAACTCGTCCTGAGTGGTCTTTCCCAGGATGAAGGCCCCCTCCATCCTGCACTTCTCGACGACGGTGGCGTCAAAGGGAGGTCTGTATCCCTCCAGAATCTTTGAGCCGGCGGTCGTCTGCATATCTTTCGTGCAGATGTTGTCCTTAACTGAGACCGCGATGTCCGCTAGTCTCCCGGATCCCTCGGTCTCAACTTCACCTGTGATCGTGTTGAACACGTCATATTTTTCGTTGATGTCCAGGGCTCTCCGGAGGATGTCCTTCATGTGATCTTCGGCCCCTTGAAGTGTTTTTCCTCTGTGTGCCCGGCGTTTTCCAGCGGGTCCCAATCCCACGGCTTGACTACGTCATCTCTCCAGACATTCTTCAGCTCAGAGGGGTGGAAGCTTGGCTTCACTCCATCCGTGTCCACTTCATCTATCCTCTTGAAAGCCTCTAGGATCACCTTCAGTTGACCTGTGAACCTCCCTAGTTCCTCCTCCGTCAAGTCTAGCCTTGACACCTTAGTCAGATGTTCCAGAAGTTTCCTATCTATTTCCCTGTAAATCGTCATAGGTTAAACCTCCAAGTACTCACAGAGGGATAAACGCGGCATAGGTTGGAAGGGGAACTAGAACTCAGAGAGGAAAGGCAGACATGGATTAAAGCACTCACCAGTCATCCGTTTCCCCGATGGGGGTTACAGAAAATGTATTTAAATATAATGGTGTATCATCCGAAGAATTTCCCAAGCGAGGTCTGCTGTGGCCGCCCCACCATCTCGTTGAAGTCCATGTCAAGGGCGTCCAGCAGCTGCCTGAACATCGACTCCAGGTAATCCACATACTTTACGATATCCACGTCCCTGTTTGAAGCCATCTGCACGGGCTTCACACCGTTCTGCGTGACAACGTAGCTGATGACATCCCCTAGGTCAATGGTGAATCCCTGCTCCCGGAGCATCTTCGCAGCCTTCACGTGCTGGGGATTAGTCTCGTAGCTCGACAACCGCCTCCCCAGCATAACGCTGAAAGCGAGCTCTGAGAGGTTGAAGGCCCGGTCCTTCAGCCTCCTGTACACCGACTCCACCAGTCCCTTGATCTCCTTCTTCGCCTCCGGGATGTCCCCTGGCGTCATTATACGACTCAGAATCCGGGTTAACTCGAGGAACGATTCCTTCAGCAACGGCGGGATGTGCCTCTTCTTCCCGGTCAGCCCCTTGATGTCGACGCTACCGTCTTCGTAAACCCCAAGGTAGTTCTTCTTCCGCTTCGAGAAGATCGCGTACCTGTAGACCTTGTCAACGTCCAAGTCGATGCCCAGCTCCCCCTCCGCCCACCTAACCAGGGAGGCTATCTGGTCCTGAGTGGGATGGGCGAGAAAGACGCTATCTGTGTCCCCGTAGATCACGTCTATGCCCAGCCTGGACGACTCCTCGACAGCCTTGGTCATGGCGTAGCGGCCGACAGCGGCGGTGCTCTCAGCCAGGGGCGGACAGTAAAGGGGGAACGACTCAGCCCCGAAGACACCGTACGAGGCGTTAAGAAACACTTTGAGGGCGCTCTGAACGATGTTATAGAAGGCCTGCTCGTCGTCGGGGAGGCTCTTATCCTTCGAGAGGGGCTTGTACCATTTGACCCTGAGGTCCCGGAGGCTGCCTATGGTTAGACTCGTCAGCCCCCGCTTCCGGGTGCAGACCCAGTGAGTTGTACCGGGAACTATGTTAGCCTTGCATTCGGGGTGCTGGCAGAGGAGTGTCTCGTAGCTAAGGTTCCAGTTGCGGATGGCCGAGGGGTAGAGGGACGCGAAGTCGAGGACGGTGACCCCGAAATGGATCCCGGGCTTCGGGTCCCGTACGATGGCGCCGAGATACTTCTTACCCTTGATGATGGCCTCGGTTGTCGTCCCACCCTTCGCCTCTAGGATGTCCTCCGTGTTCGGGATGAGCCAGCCACGCTGCCGGTGCTCCCACTCCATGAGGGCGAGGATCCAGCGGCTCACACCCATCCTGGTGAGGTCCTCCATCGTCATCTTGCTTATGCGGCTGAGGACGACCATCAGTTTCATGACTAGATCATCGTTGAAGGAGGTTAGCTCGAAGGTGATCTCCGAGTCATGGAGACAATAGCGCGCCAGTTCGTCGAAAGGAAGCTTTGAGATATCGCCTACCTCCAGCTTCTTCTTCCCGATGACCGCGGAGGCCACAGCGTTCAGGTTGTTTTCCCTGTACCGGTTGCCGAAGGCGTAGATCTGAATGGAGCGGTTGAGGAA
>DAOVCM010000037.1 GCA_030670015.1 Candidatus Bathyarchaeota archaeon | reverse complement strand
TACTCTCCTCTAAGGGACAAATGGTTATACCCAAGGATGTCAGGGAATCCTTGGGCTTGAAGGCAGGACAACGGTTGGAGATAGAGGTCTTAACCGATGGAACCCTCCTCGTCATTCCCATTCCAAAAGACATCGTAAAAGCGATGAGGCTACCGAGGGCCGAGAGGCTGGAGCGAGCCTTGGTTGAGGAGAGAGTGAGGGATAAGAAACGCTCCGAAGCTTTGGCTGAGGAGATGGATTTAAGGTGAAGGTGTTTCTGGACACTTGGGTACTGATCGAGAAGTACAAGGGAGCTACCGACGCTGAGGACCTTTTTGAGCGTGCCAGAGACAGCTTTGATGCCCACATAAGCCACATCACCGTGGCCGAGCTGATGAACGTCATAAGCCGTGTATACGGCAAGAGGGAGGCGCGGTTACAATACGCCTATCTGAAGCGTTCCCCCTTTCAGCGTAACCCCATAACAGAGGAGATCGCCAGAGACGCTGGGTTCTTGAAGACCAAGTACAGGTTCTCGATAGCTGATGCCTTGATCCTTTCAACAGCTCTAGCCATCAAAGCCAACGTGTTGGTTACTGGCGGCGAGAAACAGTTTGAAGAGGAATGGAAGAGTGTCGTGGAGTTACAGGTAATGAAGCTCTCAGACTTCATCAAAGATAATTAGTGGCTGTAGCCTTTTACTTCTTCCATCATTTTACTATGAAAATGAGGAAGCAAGTATCGTCGTATCGTGATAATTTGAATATATTCGATGAGTGTTGTTACTTGAAAGAAAAAGAACACTAAGATATTGAATTGATAGTTTGTAACAATTCAAAATGATGCGGGGGGAGGGATTCGAACCCACGTAGGCCTGAGCCACAGGATCTTGAGTCCAGCCCCTTTGGCCACTCGGGAACCCCCGCCCACTCGAAACATAGACCCATTAAACCCTTTAAAACCTGTTCGACGTGATGTCTAAGGACTTGGAAAAGAATTATCCTAAATCAGCTAATTGAAAGAGGACTGCCTACTACTGTTTATATACCAAAAAAACTAGTTCCATGCGAGCCTAGATGAAGATATCTATCAGTCTCGGCGGAAGCCTGCTCACAAGGCAGGGAAACGCTGACGCCTACCGAGCCTATGCCACGGTCCTAAGGAGGTTAAAGGAGGACGGGCATCAGCTCGTTGTCGTCTGCGGAGGAGGACGGCTGGCTCGGGATTTCATCTCGATTGGAAGGAAACTTGACGCCAACCATTATCTCCAGGATCGCCTCGGCATACTCGCTACCCATGTCAACGCCCTTCTTCTTATTGCTGCCTTGGGTGAGGATGCGGATACACGTCTCCACAGACGTGGAGGTGAGATCAGGAAACATCTATCTGACCGTATCCTCGTCGGAGGCGGACACCTTCCAGGCTCCAGTACTGACTACCGCGCAGTCCTCTTCGCTGAGGCTATGGGCGCCGACCTTATTGTGAACGCCACTGACTATGGAGGGGTCTTCGATAGGGATCCTAGCAAGCATCCAGATGCTAAACAGTTCAACAGTCTCTCATTCGGGCAGCTGGAAGAGATCATCAGGAAAAGGTTCAAACAGTCGCCCGGGGACTATGGTCTCTTCGACCTCAAAGCCGTGAGGCGAGCACGCCGTTGTCAGATACCGCTGATAATCATAGACGGAACCGACCCAGAGGAGATCGTCCGCGCTGTGGAAGGCAGTCACAGTGGTACAGAGATACGTGGCTAACTTGATTCTGTGAGAAGTGTAAATAATTGAATCTTCTCCGCGCGCGCAGTCTGATCTTCACGAGGACATAGGAAGAAGACCATAGAAATGTTACCAGGAGGGCTTCCAGAACGCTGAGAAGACGACCTCTGACCAAGACCCTCGCCCTAGAGATTTACAATAATGGGTACTGGAATATAATTTATCTTGCTGCTGAAACCCATACGGCTGTTTTTTACTATAGGATTGAGATGAACTCAGTAGTCAGATATGTTCGCAAGGGCTTCAACCACCTCTCCCCTTGAGGCTAGCTCCATATGGACGAACCGGCTCATAGGCGTCGAAATGGACGATGCAGGGTAGACCTCAGGCAACACCTTCACCCAGATGGGAAACCTGCACTTTAGGGCTGTTCCCTTCACGATGGCTTCCCCCTGAGGTAGGCCGCCGATAAGCCTCGCAAACTTGTCACCAACGATCTCGGCGAGGCGCTGCTTGTCAACGTCCTCTAGGCTGTGGCAGATGATGTTGTTTGCGCATTGTGTGACAACAGTCTTCTCCACAGTCGCCAACCGCTGGGTAACTATCCATAGACCAACGCCGTTGCGACCTCCGTTTGTCGCGATCTCCTTAACTACGCCGAGGAGCTTTCCCCTGCTCTCCTTTTCTCCGATCTCGAAGACTCCCCTTTGGGGCGCGTAGTACATGGCTTCCTCCAACACGATGGTGCAGCCGAACCGTCGGTTCTCCAGGGCCTCGCTGAATATCCTCCTCAACACCTGGGCGACAACAAGGTGCTTTTGGTTCCACGTATCCTTTCCGTGGGCGAGGTCCATGATGACAACATGTTTATCCACCAGCAGGTCGACGGGGTCGAGGGGCTTGAGGTCTTCCTCTGGGATCAGCCGCGAGCCGTTGATGGCGTTGAGCACTTGCTGCCTGTAGTTCTCGAACTCGTCCGTCTTTTTTCTGAAACCGAGGGAGTCGGCGCTTACGTATCCCACCGCCTGTTTCAGGTTCCGCTTCGTGACCAATGCTGTCTGTGCGTACAATATCTTAAGGGCCTTCACAAGGATCTTCGTGTTCCACCAGGTTTTTTGCCACCCGAACTCTGCTTGGTAGTCCTCCCAAGGGATGCCGGAGGGTTGGAAGAAGCGCTTCCATGGAACCTTCAGCACCCTCTCCGTGCCCAACCTGGCGATGAGGCTCGTGTACTCACCGTCTTTGTCCACTATAAGGAATCGAACCGGCGGGTTGAGGCTGGCGGCTCTCGCCACCATGGAGATAGCGGTCGTCGTCTTCCCCGTCCCGACTGCCCCACAGATGAGGCAGCTCTGCCTGATAAGGTTGTAAACCCCCAGCTCCACATCGAGGTCTGTGCTCGGATCCGTGCCGAGGAGGAGCTTCCAGTCCCCGTTGGGCTTCGTGAACTTGGCGACTATATCCCTCTCAGCCCGGAATACGGGGGTGGTAGGCGGGATTGGATATCTCAGTGGTCTGAGGCTTCCGTCCCCGTCTATCCAGCCCCATTGATAAGCCTTAACGTGGATGGTTATGTCCTCGGAGTCGTCGATGATGTGCCCTTCCTTGAGTAGTGCCTCTTCGTAATACCTCACTCTCTTGTGGGGATAAACCTGAGTCACCTGGTAAACCACGGGAGAGCCGTTTTTGGGGTGCTTCACATATATGAGGTTACCTGCTGCGAGTTCCCGATCCCTCAGAAGGACGATGGTGATCTCCTCGATCCGGTATTCACCGGTATCGCTGTAGGTGTAACCTGTGATTAGACCCCCATCCACTTCCACTCACCCCAGTAAGGCGCTAGGTGGGAGACCTCTCCCGTGCTTCGGATAATCCTTCTCACGATGTCAGAGTAGACCTCGCCAATGAATCGTTTTGATATCCGTACCTCCTCGTCAGCCCGGACGATGGGCAGAGGAATGCCGCTCCCGTAACTAGAGCCATAGCAATAGTCGGCGATATCCTCCAAGTAGCCCAGAGAGAAAGCGGGGAGGTCTACCCTGATAGGGGGGATTGACCACTCCCGGGAGAACCGCCCGTAGAAAGAATAGATAGGATAGCCAATGGCGTCCATGAAGGCTGACGATCTGAAGCCCCTTTTTAACGCCCTCCGCGGCGAGAAGATATCAGTCCGCTCTCCAGCCCTCAGAGTCTGTAGCAGCAGAAACGCGTCAGGGAGGTCAGTCTCCTCTTGAAGTCCCAGGTGGTAAACCAGATATCGGGCTGAGGGCCGTTTCACTACCCCCGCGACGGTGACCTTCTCATATTTGCAGAAGTCGAGGAGTCTTATGATTGCGTCGATAAGCCTTTGCCTGTCCCTCTCAAGCCCCGTCATGCTCCATAGGTTGCTAAAGGCCAACGGACCGTCAATTAACAGCAGCTCTATCCCTGGCTTCCTCTCTAAGAAACAGTATGCAGTCTCATAGAGCTTCGCCTCCCTCCTCGCATTCACGATACCCATGAATTTCTCCCCCGTTGTGGTGTAAGGGAAAGAGAGGGATTCGGGTTGGAGGAAGAATCGGGCGCCATAGGGAAGGGAGTAGACTAGAGCACTTATGACCGCGTACCGCCTCGACGCAAGGTATAACAACTGGCTACCGGCGTCGGCCCCCGCCACAATCTGGAAGGGGCTCCGTTTACTCATCATGTAGAAGGGCAACTCCTTCCTAATCCGGGCCGCAAGTTCAGTCACTGCGGGCATGTTCTTCTCTACGTTGTTGGAGACTTCCTCCAGCAGCAGGTTTCGGATTGAGAGGTATAGGTTCTGGTTTGCTCTGATATCAGGTAGATCCCCCTCGACCCCAACTTTCTCGCTGTATGTGAGCATATGGCCTCGTCCTAGAACACTAACATACAACACTTTTTTTCGTAGATATTTAAATCCTCTGATCTATTCGAGCGTAATTTCTGATAACTGGCATTTTATATATAAATAAAGAAATTTTAACGCTCTGGAAAAACTGTTACCCCGAGGCGTTCGGTCTTGTACCCAAAAGTAAAGTTAATAAGAAGATCGACAAAATAGAGTGTGTATTGCAATGACCTCGGATTACACCCTCCGTGAGACAGTTTTCAGGACCTTTCTGAAGGTTCCAACCTTGGGTCCTCGTGAAATGACAACGAGACTGGGCGCAAATTACAACTCAGTTAAGGCCGTTTACGCGAAGCTGTACGAGGAGGGTCTACTTAAACGGGAAGGACGAGGCAACTATGTTCCCAACGTTACCGGGATTCTTCTCCTACTTTTGGACAGGGTGGAAGCCTTAGAGAAACGGTTAAAATAGGAGGTATGATGAATATCGAAATTATTGGATAGGGCTTTGAATGACCTATCACCGAGTACCAGTCAATTCAAGGTGCTAACATATCTCGCCTTCAAAGGCCCGAGTTCTCCTAGCCAGGTTGCTGAGGAGACCGGTATCTCTCCGGGTACCGTGCGACCTGCCTTAAGGGCCCTCCTCTCTAAGAGGTTTGTCATCCAGCTTAGGGATGGTTCCTATCAATCCAAGATTGCGTTCACGGATATAATTTCAGACATATACACTAACTTCATAAGGAAACGGTAAGCCGAGAGGCTGGTAATTATGGTCGGTTCCGACGAGCTCGACGGGTTGAGGCGGGCTGAGAGTCAGCGGCAGGTCCTCCTCTTCCTCGTGGAGCGCGGGGAGCCCTTATCCTCAAAGGAGGTCGCGGAGGCCATGTCCATGTCGGTCAATGCAGTGAACATCGCCCTCTTCAACCTTTTCAACAAGGGACTGGTTGATAGAGTCTCCCGAGGAGTCTACAAGTACAAGCTGGGTCCCATACTCGTGAAACTGCTTGACAAGTATCTTGAAAGATAAACGGATGTCCTCGGAGATGAAGCTTGACGCCCTCAACGTGGAGACTTCTGCCTTCAAGGTCATATGCTACCTTGCCTTCAAAGACGAGCCTTTGAAACCAGCGCAGATCGCAAAAGGCGTAGGGGAGAAGCCGTCTACCGTTAGGGCTCGACTCACAGAGCTCAAGAAAGCAGGGCTGGTTATCTCGACACCCGGAGGATACGTCTCCGCCCTGAACCCTTACGATATCCTCATGAAGCTGTACTGGGACGTTAAGAAGGATTGAGTGGACGAAAACATGTCTGAACAGCAGGTAAACGAACTCAGGGAGAAGATGGATGCACTGCTGAAGCTCAAGCGGGCACCAAGCCAGTTCACGATATTCTTCCACCTCCTCAGCACAGGGAAGGCTATGACCATCGGCGAAATATCAAGCGAGGTCAGTCTGACGCCCAAGGCGACGGAGAGGGCTACTTCAAAGCTCCTGGACAAGGGGCTCATCCAGAGGACCCGGTTCAGAGAAGGTTCCTACAGATGCGACAGCAAGAAGATCCTTCTCGGGTTGCTACTGCTCGTCAATGAACTCTATGAAAAAAAGGAGAAATCGGGGAGATAGCTACTTCTTCTTAAGTGGAGGGATGATATCTTCCTCGATCCATTTCACACCCTTCGTTGAAAGCTTGTAGTAGGGGGCTCGGTCAACAGGTTTGAAGATGTGACCGCGCTTCCTCATCTCATGGAGCCTGGCGGGGACTGTGACCTTCTTCCCGCTTGAGGCCAGCCTCTTCTGGATCTCCCGGGAACTTGCCTGGTGGTCCCGCATACAGTAGAGTATGAGGCCGATGGCGGCATAATGGGTGAGCTTCTTCTTTGTGACGATGACTGGCCCATCTCTCCCCACATCGACGATCCCCCTCAGGTCGTCTGCCGCTTGGGACGCGAGAAGTTCTGAGACCCTCTTGTTGACCTCGCCGATGAACTCAATGTTAAGCCCCTCTAGGGCGTCCAAGACCTCCGTAGAAGACTCACCGCTGACCTGTATCTCGCCGAAGGGCGTTCTAATAACGAGGGTAATCCGCGGCATCACTCAGCCTCCTGCTTGTTGATGACGTAGAGATAGCCACGCTTCTTGTCTTTCCACCGCCTGAGCCTGTCCTTCTTCACGAGCCAGACGAGGACTCCTGACAATGTGGTTTTAGGGAAGAAGATTGCGTTCGCCTCCATAGCCTCACGCAGCTCTGATATTACTCTAGGCGTCTTTCCCCAATCCGTGGTTAAGAGCGCTACCACGGCGTCCCCACACTGGCTGGTCTGCTTTATCTTAGGATATTTAAGGGGCGTTGATTCCTCCGTGGATTGTTCGACTTTAACAGGTATGGCCTTGGGCCTCCCCTTGAGGGCTATAGAGATCTTGCTTACGATGTCATCAAGCTCGTCTAGGGTCGACAGAACCTCGGCTTTCTCCCCACCCAGCTCTACCTCCATCTCACCGATCCTGACTCTCAAGTGGAAGGGGATTTGGTCCATGCCCATCACAATACAGCCTGATTACTATAATTATTACTGAGATATTATATAATATTCTATTCATCACTCAAGGATGCAAGGGCTTTCCTCAGGAAGTCTTGGACATCCTCAGCTCGGGCCCTCCCTCTAACCTCGCCCATCACCCTCCCCATGAGGGGGCCAAGAGCCCTGTCCCCCATCCGACTCACCATCTCAGTGTTCTCTGAGACCTTGGCCTCCAC
>DAOVCM010000175.1 GCA_030670015.1 Candidatus Bathyarchaeota archaeon | reverse complement strand
AGCATTTCATCTGGTCGAGTTAGAGGCTCATCATCGTTGAGGATGCAGTCGATGAAGTGGTTCATCCCGTCTAGATATGGATTCCCCTCGTCAAAGTGTATTTTCTTATCCACATGACCTCCGCCTTCAGTCGTATAGATGGACTTCGACTCGAAGTCCAAACCTGCTTTCTCTCCCATTAACGTCAGGTAAATATTTGATTTCTCTATGTGTGAAGCCCAGCTGACATCGAAGGAGATTGACGCCCCAGTCTTCATTTTCAAGAGAGCTGCTGCTAGATCCTCTACATCAAAGGTGCCATCAGGTTCAGGTATCCCCCACTGGCTCAAGCCTTTCTTCTCAGGTCCAAACTTTGCGTAGCTAGAGGCGTAAACTGTGGCGGGCTCGAAGTTTGACATAAGCCATAGAGTAAGATCAAGGACATGAACACCTATGTCAAAAATGGGCCCGGCTCCAGCATCCTTCCGTCTTGTGAACCAGCTACCCCATCCAGGGATCCCGCTCCTCCTCAACCACCCACATTTAGCATAGTATACCTCACCCAGCTCACCATCATCAACATGATTTTTTAGGACCTGGGAGTCTCGTCTAAACCTGTATTGGAGTCCGATCTGTAGTTTCCCTCCGCTTCTCTCGGCAGCATCAACCATTCTCTTCGCCTCGGAAAGATTCGCTGCCATAGGTTTCTCACAGTACACGTGTTTCCCGGCTTCAAAGGCCTCAACTGTAACCGTTGCGTGTAACCTATTGGGGAGGCACACTACGACGGCCTCAACATCACTCTGCTTTAACAGTTGCCTGTAATCCCTGTATAGGCTCTTCTTTGGAAGACCAGCCTCGTTTCCAAATCTTTCAAGGGTTGAAGGGTTAATATCACAACCTGCCTCAACCTCAACCGAGTCTATCTGAAGTAGCTGTTTCAAGTGGTGGAAACCTATTCCGCCGCACCCGATAACACCAACTCTTACAATCTTCAAGAAGTACTACCCGTATAATGTGTAGGGCTATACGCCTTAAAAGCTCTAATTTCCTCCTGATGCAAATTCGCGTAGCTTCCACTCATTTGAATGTAATGTAATGAAGGATAAAAACAGGAAATTATATCATTATTTCTCTTAGATTCTTAATACAGCGCCTCACACTTTCGATCGGCGTGAAAGGGTAGCTTTCTTGCTCGACTATGTACCATTCGGTGCCACCTATCGTTTCACATAACGAGAAAAATTCCTTCCACTTCATATCCCCCTCCCCAATCAAGGCTCGTTTGTTAGTGGATGAGAACTCCTTGAGATGCACTGTAGCAGCACGACCAGGATAACGCTTCAATATTTCAAGTATCTCATCCGGACTAACCCCCCCTTGCATAGCGTTTCCAGCGTCTAGCTGCATCACCACATCAGGAGCAGTTGCCTCAAAGAACAGGTCCCAAGGTAACTCCCCCTCCAACGGTTGAAACTCGATTACATGATTGTGATATCCGACCCTCATCCCCTCAGGTCTCAGCCGCTCGGCAATCTCGTTCACCAGGTTGGCTGTCTCAAGCCATGACGCCTTCGAGCTTCTCATCTTCTCGGGTAATGAGGGAAGAATAAGAAACCTGTTACCGAGGACATGATTGAACTTGATTGTCCGTTCCAGCTCATCCCCAAGCATGGAATCGATACGGATGTGTGATCCAGCAACCGTCAACCCCAAATTATCCAGCATCTCCCTTAACTTATCGGCGTCTCTGCCATGGTATCCTGCAAACTCGACACCGTCATATCCCATCTCGCTAACGGCCTCAAGGGTTCCAGGAAGGTCATGTGCGCAATCCTCGCGCACTGAATAAAGCTGCAGTGCAACAGGTATCCTTACCATTTACGTACACTTCCTATTCAGTTCAATTCCTTTATTTGGGCTTACGAGTTTAAATATTAGAGGTGACCTGACTTGGAGAAGCTGGGTGTGGGCTTTATTGGATCGGGATTTGTAGCCCGCTTCCACGCGTCGGCGTGGAAGTATATAAAAAACTCTGAGATAACCGCCATCTATAATGTAAGGGAGGATAGTGCTAGAAAGCTCTCCGCTCTAGTGGAGAGCCAAGGTGCAGGAAGGCCCAAAACCTATACAAGTTTGTATGAGATGTTATCAGACCGCTCGGTTAATGCGGTCTGGATACTCAACCCTAACTTCGCAAGGTTAGATGTTGTTAAGGTAATTGCAGAGGAAGCTGTCCAGAATAGGACGGATTTAATTGGTGTATGCTGCGAGAAGCCTCTCGCCAGAACAGCTGATGAAGCTGAGGAAATGCTTGAGCTGATCGAAAAATCAGGTTTACTACACGGATACTTGGAGAATCAGGTTTTTTCCCCTGCTATAGTGAGAGGTAAGGAGACGGTTTGGAGTTACGGTGCTAAGTACACAGGTAGACCCTATCTGGCAAGAGCCGCTGAGGAACATGGGGGACCTCATTCACCCTGGTTCTGGAATCCCAAGCTTTCAGGAGGAGGAGCCCTTCTTGACATGGGCTGCCACAGTTTGGAGGCTAACCGACACCTCCTATCAAACCCGGATAAACCCAAGGCTACACTCAAGCCTATGATCGTCCAATGCGCTATAGCCTCGTTAAAATGGAGTCAGGAGCCCTATCTTTCCAAGCTGAAATCTGCGCATAATGCCGACTACCGCGAATCTCCAGCTGAAGACTACGCTTCTACTCTTGTGGTATATGAAGATGGAGATGGAAGTCTCGTTCTTTCAGAGGCCAAGACTTCTTGGAACTTTATTGGGCCTGGACTCAGACTCACCTTTGAGGTGCTAGGTCCAGAATATTCTATATCTATAAACAGTTTGCAGCAAGAGCTTAACGTATTCTTCAGCCGGAATGTCAGTATTCCACCGACAGAGGATTTCGTTGAGAAGCAGGCAGCTGAGCAGGGGCTGATGCCTGTTATACCTAATGAAGCGATAGCTTACGGATACCTTAATGAAGACCGTCACATGGTAGAATCTTTCCTAAAAACCGAAATGCCCGATGAGAACTGGAGAGACGGCCTGCTAGTGACCCAGCTCCTGATGACGGCTTACATGTCCGCGGAGAAAGGCAGGAAGATTAGTTTCAACCCTGAGACCCTCAAAGGGTTTCACCCTAAAGTGGCCTTAGGCGAGTGGAAGCCGAAATCTCTCCTTGAATCTGAATAGGCGTTGTCTGAGCGATTTTCATCTTTCCCACATATTAGGAAAAAGACAGGGATTTCATATTCATCAAAGAAAAGATAGATAATGAAAGAAGGTTTAAGGTCTCCCCGGGTTAGCTAATACTTAAAAGCGGAGTTCATCCTTCTCCAGGATTCCTGAGAAAATCCAACACTGCCTTGTTAAACACGTCTGGGGTCTCGTAACACATCACATGTCCACCGCCTTCGAGTACAACAAGCTCAGCGCTGGGAATGAGGTTGGCAAGCTCCTCGGACAGATCAACCGG
>DAOVCM010000228.1 GCA_030670015.1 Candidatus Bathyarchaeota archaeon | reverse complement strand
ATGGAGAGGACGCGATGGAGTCGATGGTGGCTGCCGAGAGGGCTAGGAAGGGCGACCTAGAGACGACAGAGATACACATTGAGCCCCTTGATGTTCTCGCACATCAGGTCGTAGGCCTCACACTAGACTTGGAAAAAATGGATGAGGTTAGGGCATATGATATCATCACCCGGGCCTACCCGTTTAAGAGCCTAGCTAGAGAGGATTTCGGGGAGCTCACCCAGTTCATGGCGGAGATAGGACTGATCTCAAAGAGGGGAGACCTGTTGGAGAGTAAGAAGAAGGGGAGAATGTACTACTACGAGAATTTGGGCATGATCAATGACGAGCGCAGGTATCCGTTCATCAACGTCGTAACCGACAGGGTAATCGGTACCGTGGGTGACGAGTTCTGGACACTGAGAGCCAGGCTGGGCCTGAACGTCATCCTGAAAGGAAGAGTTTGGAGGATACTCCAGATAGACGAGGAACGGGGTGTCCTCCACGTCCTTCCATCCGATGATCCTCTAGGAGCCCTCCCGGGATGGGACGGCGAGCTCATTCCAGTTCCTAGGGATATCGCTGAGGACGTAGGAGACCTGCGGGAGGAAATAGCCAAAGAGATGGAAAGGCTGGGCTCGAGGGAGGAAGCCATCGAAGAGCTTTCCAGAAGGCTCGAAGCTGACAGGGCAGCCCTGAAGGCGGCAGCAGATGAGGTAGAGTCTCACCTGAAACACGGTTTCCCAATCCCAACCAAGCGTCGGATATTACTAGAAGCCTATGAAAAATATTTAGTCATCCACAGCAGCTTCGGAGAACGGGTGAACCGGACCCTAGGCGCGGTCTTCGACGCCATCCTCTCCGACCATGACCTCATCTACAGCTGGTGGAACGACCCCTACCGCATCCTCATTGAGGCCCCGAGACGCCTTGACAAGTTCGACTTGGAGAAGATGGAGGACATCCTCTTCCACCTCTCCGGAGAAGAGGTCGAGAAACGGCTGGACGAATTCATAGAGACCCGGTTTCCCTTCGGGTACAAGATGAAGTTCATCGCTGAGAGGTTCGGCGTCATCCCTCGGGGGAAAACTCTAAACTCTTGGAGCCTTGAGAACCTCTACCTCAGGTTCAAGGACACACCCATCTATAGGGAAACACTGAGGGAAGCCCACCAGGAGAAGCTTGACTTAGAGTCTGTAAAGGAGATCATGGCAGACGCCGCCATGGGTGAAGTGGAGGTTATCAGAGTGCTAACACGGACGCCCAGCCCCCTAGCTAGGCACATCCTTGAAAAATACGCTGAGGTCTCTGAGCTAATGCATTCAGTCTACTCTGTAGCTGACCAGTTGGAGTACATGAAGAAGAGCATTGGCTCCCGGAATGTAAAGCTGGTCTGCATGAACTGCGGCGAGTGGAACGCTAGGAGCCGTGTGAGGGACCTCGACGATAGGCCTGTGTGCGGTGTCTGTGGCTCGCATCTACTCTCCCTCCTACGCAGGCAGCAGAATACAGAGGCCTTCCTCACGCTGTATAAAAAATGGAGGGAGGGTGAATTGATCAACGAGGACGAAAAGGATATCCTCACGTATGGTAGGAAGACTGCGGATATGGTTCTCTCGTATGGTAAGCGGGCTATCGTTGCCCTCATGGTTTACGGCATAGGTCCCGTTACCGCTTACCAGGTCCTGTCAAGGATGCACCGGAACGAGAAGGAGTTCTACAGCGACCTGCTGAAGGCTAAGATACTATACATGAAGACTAAGCCTTACTGGAACGGAAAAAAATAGATGGCGGCTATTCGATGTCAAGGGCGAAGTTCATGTGAGCTATGGACGCTCCCGCGTTGAGAGCGGCTGCGATTGCTATAACCTCTGCAAGCTCCTCCTCTGAAGCTCCCGCCTTACGGGCTTTCTTCGCGTGGGCCTCAATAGGGACAGCGGGTGATGTAGGTGCAGCCCGCTGCTACAAGCTCTTTCACCTTCTTTGACAGCTTTCCCTCCCCGAAGGTCTTGGCGTTGAAAACCCCCCAGGATTCCAGCGTCTCCTCGTTGAAGTATCTAACTACATCACAGTTCCTTTTTTTGGTTATAAAAGTAGTTCATAAATCGTCTTTCTTTGATGTCCTTCTATAGACGTTCTGGTGAATAACCCTGTGTAGACAACTTTACCTGCATATTAGCTCTGAGATAGCTGAGATAGAATTCTCGACACCATCTGCGAAGCCTTTCGAGTTGATCTCACTCAGCTTCTCCCTGTATCTTTCCTCGGTAAGAAGAGTTTCAGCGAGTTCCAGAAGCCTTTCCTTGCTCAGGTCCTGCTGGTGTATGGCCTCAGCCACGCCTAGCTCCCTCGCCCTCCGCGCGTTCGCGTACTGCTCGGTGTGGCTGGGCGTAGGGATGATGATAGATGGCTTCTGGTAGCAGATACTCTGCATGATGGTGTTGTGCCCCCCTCTGCAGACCACGATGTCACACGCCTTGAGATACTTGTTGCGGTCTGTCACCCACGGGATGGTGGTAAGAACCCCTGAAGTGGTTGGTTTGGAGCCGCCATCTGGCTGACCCATGGACAAAACGACCCTATAATCCTTAGGAAACCCCTCGAAGATCGACCTCAGCCACTTTATAAGAGGGAAAATTTCCTGCTTAGGGCCACTGATGGCTGCGTAGATCAGCCGCTGCCCCTCCGTCGCACTAGCCTCCTCTCTCACTTCGTTGGTGTCATTAACCTCCTCCGTTTTCTTCGGCAGGATAAATCCTATCATCCTCACAAGATGCTT
>DAOVCM010000201.1 GCA_030670015.1 Candidatus Bathyarchaeota archaeon | reverse complement strand
CCCAAAGACGCCTCGAACCCTTCGAATAGGAAAAAATAACTGTATACCTCACTCTGAAACGGATTCTGATTGAGAAACACAGGCCAAATCAGCTGGTAACACAACTTCGTGCGGTTGCCGTGCGGTTACTGTGCTGAACAGTATCAGAATAGACTCAAACGGTGTAAGAAACACAGGCCAAACCAAGAAATAGACCGGAAAAGGACTCCTCCCGAGATACTCATAAAAAAAGGAGGGGAGAGGGGTACCTACACACACCTCGCTAATTTCCCCTAAACAAAGGAGAGAAAATAGCCACTCCGACGACAGGAGACGAGAGACCAGCACCGTAGAGGGCTTACACTGCCAGAATATGTCAGGCCCACTCGATAGTCACCTTCTCCCCGCCCCTCACCCTCTCTGAAGACCTGCACACTGGAGACAGACGGACATGCAGGTGTGACATGTCCCCTTCCACACTAATGAATTCGACAATCCACACACACGGCTCTCACCTATTCCTGTGTACTCCTATAGACCTTCAGCAGTGCCTCGACTAGCTCGTCCTGTGTCTCGAGCCTGGAGACAGCGAGGGGTATGCCCTCATGCCGGGCCAGACTGACAGCAAGGGGGTCTATCTCGGTGATGATCCCGTGGAGGATGACGATGCGTGGCTTGAAGGGGCTGATCTTCACAGCGATCATCGGTGACCTTCCCCGGGTGACGCCGACGAACACCAGTGCCCTCTCGCTTG
This sequence comes from Candidatus Bathyarchaeota archaeon, assembly GCA_030670015.1. Taxonomy (GTDB): domain Archaea; phylum Thermoproteota; class Bathyarchaeia; order TCS64; family TCS64; genus DAOVCM01. The sequence continues at coordinate 2,334 of DAOVCM010000201.1, read as the reverse complement.
ACATCCCGAAGATCCTGTAGAAGTCGAGGCCTGACAGCATCTGGATTGCCTTCATGCTGTCTATGACGGTGTAGCCGAACACGTCCTGCTCGAGGGCTTTCTCCCCCACCAGCACGTCGCAGCGCAGGGCCCTGCATAGTTCCCCTATGGATACAGGTGCGGCGAACTCACGTATGTCCAAGAAGACGTCTCCGGGTGCCAGTGTGATGCGGGCCATCTGCTGGATGTACCGGCCGCCCCTCCCGTCGTCGATGTCGAGGAGGGCTCCCACGAATCGCCGTATAAACCCGCTGCCGGGGGAGCGACGGCGCCCTGTCTCGTAGTCGCTGACTACGGAGGGGGACAGATCCAGCTCCTCGGCGACCTCCACCTGACTTACCTGGAGGAGGGTTCGCCACTTCCTCATGGTCGCGCCCGGACTCGGCGAGAGAACGATCTCCCCTGCGATCCTCTTCGCCAGCATGTCTCTGACGGAGCCTTCTAGGTTCATCAGAGATAGAAAAGACGATGTAATTTAAAAAACTGGGGGGATCTGCTAGCCGACCTTCTCAAGGAGCATCTGCCAGCGGCGGTCTACCCCGGATTGGATGCTCTCGATGAGGTCGTCACGCCTCTCAGGACGGAACAGGTGGCGGAACCTCCCCTGTAACTTCAGGTATTCCTCCACAGGCTTCTTCGACTCCGGCCTCCTCGCGATAGCCGCGCTCGCCACGGAGAGCTTGTAGACAGGCCGCCCCTCCTCGAGACTGCACTCGTACAGAGGGAACAGACACGTCTGGGAGGCAAGGCGGGAGATCTCGATGGTCTTCTCCGCCGGGTATCTCCAGCCCCGGGTACACGGGACAATGGCGTGGAGGAAGGCTGGGCCCTCAGCCTCGAACGCCCTCCGAGCCTTACGCATCACATCCATTGGCCAAGCCGAGTTTATCATCGCCACGTAGGGAATCTCATGGGCGATGACGATCTCGTCAATCGGCTTCTTCCACTCCCTCTTACCTGGGATGACGCTACCAGCGGGGCTGGTCGTCGTCGAAGCCGCGAACGGGGTCCCCCCGCTCCTCTGGATCCCCGTGTTCATGTAAGCCTCGTTATCCAGGAGCACGTAGGTGAAGTCATGCCCCCTCTCCAATGCGCCGGACAGGGCCTGCAAACCTATGTCGTACGTCCCGCCGTCCCCCGCGATAGCGATGATGTCGAGGGTCTCGTACCTAGCTAGCGGCCCTCTGCCCTTTCTCCTCATTGCCCGCCAGGCCGCCTCTATACCGCTCGCGTTTGCGGCTACGTTCTCGAAAGCAGTGTGGATCCACGGCAGGTTCCAGCTGGTGTACGGGAAGATGGTGGTCGCCACCTCGAGGCAGCCCGTAGCCGAGGTGACAATAGTCGGCCCCCGGATCGCCTTTAGTATCAATCTCACTATTATGGACTCGTCGCAGCCCGGACAGAGCCTGTGACCCTGGGCGAGGGCATCCGGCTTCTTCGCCGCCTCTCTGAACGTCAGATCGCTCATCATCATGCCTCCAGCTGCCTTACTCCCACATAGCTCACCTTCTCTGAGACCTCACCCTTCCGGTGTACATCCATGAGGTTCTCGTAGATGCCCCTGATGAGGCGGGGAGACGTGTCCCGCCCACCGAGGCCGTGGATATAATCGGAGATGAAGGGCTTATCCTCCTCATCGTAGAACACCGTCTTCAGCTCCTCGTACAGCGGTCCACCGGGCGCCCCGAAGCTCACCGCCTTGTCGAGAACTCCAACGACAGGTGTGTCCCCAATGGCCTCGATCAGCTCATCCACCGGGAAGGGCCTGAAAACCCTCATCTTCAAGAGGCCGGCCTTCATACCCTCAGACCGCAGCTGGTCGACCACGTAGCGTACCGTCCCCATCGTCGACCCCAGCCCCAGGAGGGCAACGTCCGCGTCCTCCATCCTGTACGGGTGTAGAACGTCGTATCGGCGGCCCGAGATCTTGGCATACTCGGCGTCAACCTCCGGTATCGCCTTCAGTGCCTTCTCCATGGCATCGACCTGCTGGAGCTTGTGTTCGAAGTAGTAGTCCTGCAGGTCGAGCGGCCCTATCGTGAGGGGTGTCTCAGGGTTAAGCCTGAGCTCGGTCTCCCCCATGTGGCCCTTTACCTTTATGTACGGCCGCTCCCCTACGAAGTCCTGCACGGTCTCGTCAGGGAGGGTGAGCACGTTCTCCATGGTGTGGCTCAGGGTGAACCCGTCGAGACAGACCATGACCGGCAGCTGGACCTCAAGGTGCTCCCCGATCCTCCACGCCTCGATGCAGGCGTCGTAGACCTCCTGGCTGTTCTCGCAGTATAACTGGATCCA
>DAOVCM010000234.1 GCA_030670015.1 Candidatus Bathyarchaeota archaeon | reverse complement strand
TAAAGCGGTGGTGAAAACGAGAAATAATATTGGGGTGATCCAGTAACTAGGCTCTAGGCTCCCCAGCATCACCGCCTCTCTTGGCGGTCCCATCCACGAGGGAAATGAGAGATCTGGTTCGGTCTGGAGCATGTAGATAATCAGAGACAGACTGTGGTAGATTCCCATCGTGGAGGCGCTTGTGATGAGCACGAAGGACAGCTCTCTCCTACACGAGCCCCCCCCTAGTTTGTGGAACAGAGAATATGCTAACATGATAGCGACGGCACCATAACTAAAGCTCATACCCAGGTTTATGGTTAGGTACCCGTTTATCGCACTGAAGAGGACGGCCAGCAGGATGCCCAGAAGGACTGTTCTGCCGTTTATCCCTCTCTTGGCTTCATCAAATTCGGAGGTGACTATGGGTTCTTTACTTTCGATGTCCACGTATTTGGCTCCTGCTGGATCATCGAAAGCTCTTCACCTTATAAAAATAAGTCACAATATGAGAGTACATTAAGATACCTTCCCTTGCACTGTTGAGCCAAGCCCTCTGCGCTGAGATATGCGGGTTATTTTTCACAGTATCTATCGTTCTTCCGGGGATCTGCGGTGTCGCTGTAGATGCCGGACTCCCAGTATCCAAGCCTGTTTTCTTTCATGAAGGTGATGTAAGTCAGCCACATAGGGCTCTTGTAAGCGTACAGCTTCGGAACTACCAACCTGACTGGTCCCTCTAACGGCTGTGACAGGTCCTCCCCGTTAAGCCTGTGCGCGACGATCACGTCGTTGTCCATAAGTACCTCCAGAGGGAGAGAGGTAGTGAAGCCGTCAGCGCACGCGAACCACACATACATGGCTGTAGGCTTTGGACGAGCCTCTCCGGCAAGGGTCCTAAAGAGGACGCCCTCCCCCTTCTGGTCAAGGACGCTCCACCCCTCAACGCAGTGGAAGTCGCTCACATACTCCACCTGCGGCAGCGCCATTAACCCATCCCAGTTGATGTTGAGCGGGTTCTCCACCTCGCCGTCCACAGATAGCCTCCACTTCGCCTTGTCAATTATGGGCAGCTTCTCGACTATCCCAGGGTGCTCTACACCCCAGCCTAGAATTGACTTGATAGCCTTCTGATTCGGGGGAAGCCTCCTAGATCCCTCATTTCTCCGGTACAAGTCGCTTCATAAACCCGATCCATTGACCGCTATAAACCTGATGTCCAACCTTAGAAAAATGCATATAGAGCCTCCGATGAGTCTAGTCCGTGAGCCTGGAGGAATATTGGGCGAAGAGGGACTTCAATAGAACACTTGAGCCCCGAGGTGAGGTCAAGACTGAGGACGGAAAAAGATTTGTCGTTCAAGAGCACCACGCGAGAAGCCTCCACTGGGACTTGAGGCTTGAGAGAGACGGAGTTTTAAAAAGTTGGGCCGTTCCAAAAGGTCTTCCTGAGGTTAAAGGAGTCCGTAGGCTAGCAGTTCAAACGGAGGATCATCCCGTTGAATACGCAGATTTCTCGGGTATAATCCACCAGGGTGAGTATGGCGGAGGTGAAGTCGCTATTTGGGATAGTGGTGACTACGAGGCGGAGAAGTGGCGAGAGGACGGGATAATCGTACACTTTAATGGTGGGCGTATTAAGGGAAGATTCTGCATGATCAGGCTTAAGGGACAGCGAAAGAACTGGCTGCTGTTCAGGTGTGATAGGTATGAGGGGAAAAGCTGAGAAGGTCATTAAATTGCTGGAGGCTGAGTACCCAGATGAAGTGAAAACCTCTCTACACTGGAATACTTCACTGGACCTTCTCGTCGCCACAATTCTGTCGGCCCAGAGCACTGACAAGCAGATAAACAAGGTTACAGAGGTCCTCTTCAAGAAGTATCATACAGCAGCTGACTATGCGTACACACCGAGGGAGCAGTTGGAGGAGGATATCAGATCCTCAGGATTCTACAAGCGCAAGGCAAAGTACATCCAAGAGATCTGCAGTATCCTCGTTGAAGAGTATGATGGAGAGGTCCCCGCATCTATGGAGGGGCTCACGAAGCTAAAGGGTGTTGCAAGGAAGACAGCTAACATCGTACTGGGAAACGCCTTCGGTATAGTGGAGGGCATTGCCGTTGACACCCACGTCATGCGGCTAAGCAAACGACTTGGTTTCACTGAGCAGAAGAACAGGGACAAGATAGAGCGGGATCTCATGGAGATAATTCCAAGGGATAAATGGCTCCCCCTTAATTACCTGCTGATAGCCCACGGGAGAAAGGTCTGCAATGCAAGGAAGCCCGACTGCGACCACTGCATACTCAACAAGATATGCCCCGCCGCCTTCGCATTCCCTCACAACAAGAGTCAATAAAAACAGACGTTACACTTCTTCGAAAAGCTCCTTATATCTCGCAGCTTTGGAGTACGCTCATGTTCTCTAGTCACCATCTCTCGCTCCCCTTCCCTCACCTCACGAACAGGTTTAGCAGGGATTCCAAGGGCAAGATAGCTCGGAGGAATAACCGCTCTAGGCGGAACCAACGCCCCGGAACCTACGATAGCGCTGTCACCAACCTCCGCACCGTCAAGGACAATAGCCCCAATGCCTACGCGAACCCCGCTCCCGATCCTGGCACCGTGAACAATGGCTCCATGGGATACAATTGTGTCCTCGCCGATGGTAATAGGGTAACCTGTGGGCGCCTCAACGACGCAATTCTCAAGCACAGTGGTCCTAGCACCAATTTCAATAG
>DAOVCM010000007.1 GCA_030670015.1 Candidatus Bathyarchaeota archaeon | reverse complement strand
GACGGTGACGACTCGTCGGGCTATCTGGTCCCTCAGTTTCACTCGCCTAATCTGCAGTAGAACGTTCATGAGGGGGAGCATCATCTTTGGGATGTTCATTGGTCTTGTTAGCAGGCGTTTTATAGCCGATTCGACGCTGTCAGCGTGGATTGTGCAGAGACCGCCGTGACCGACGGCTATACTCTGAACCAGGGTATATGCCTCCTCGCCCCTAACCTCCCCGACGATAATATAATCAGGGCGTTGCCTAAGGGCTGACTTTAGTAGGGTGAACAAGGTGACCTCCTCCACTCCAGGCTGGTAGCTTGGTCGTGTCACCATGGGGATCCAGTTCTCGTGTAATCTTAGCTCTCTGACCTCCTCGATGGTGACAACCTTCATCTCAGGCCGGATGAACATGCTAATGGAGTTGAGAAGAGCCGTCTTTCCAGACGCCGTTGCCCCGCAGATCATTATGCTACGGAGGTTCTCCACGAGCACCCAGAGATAAGCGGCGATCTGGGGTGATAATGTACCGAAATTGATAAGATCAATGATTGTGTACGGGTTGGCCCTGAACTTCCGCACAGTGAAGGTGGCCCCTCGTTTCGAAACCTCGTCCAAAGTCAGATGAACCCTGTAACCCTCAGGTAGGGTTCCCTCGAGGATAGGATGAGCGACTGAGATCTGGTGACCAGCTTTGTGGGCGAGGCGTGTAACTATGGCGGCAAGTTCATCCTCCGATGTATAAGCGAGGTTCGTTGGGATAGACTCGAAGATTCTGTGCCAGACGTAGATAGGTGTGTTGAAGCCGTTGCACGATACATCCTCGATGTTCTGGTCACGCATCAGTAGGTCTATCCTGCCATAGCCCAGGAAGTCTCTTTTCAGGTAGTAGATGAACTTCTCCTCTGACTCTTTCGCAACCTTCCGTTTGAACCTTTTAAAAGCTTGTTTAAGCTGGACCTTTAGATAATCCTCCATGCTTTCCTCGTCCCTCAGAACCTTGAGGGGGATGTTCATCTTCTCTATGAGGAGGTTCTTAAGCGATTCAAGTATCATGGCCTCCTTTTCTGAGAACGTCGGCTCCACAGTTATGTATTTCAGCCTTCCCGTGCTCTCATCGATGTCAATACCAACGAATCCGAATGGAGGGTTCACTGGATAGAAATCCTTGAATACCAAGGACGACATTTCTGAAGCCGCTTGTCCATCATCCAATTCTTCTTCAGACATTATTCAGCACCTCATTGATATCCTGTGAGCTTCTTCCAACCAAAACTGCATACGTGTCTAACATTTCCAACTGTAGACATGTGAGACACCTCTCTCGCTAACGATCACTATCTCATAAAGTACATCGGGGACAAGCCCCGGGTATGTGAAGCTGATCAGCCCAAGGTCAGATGTATATATCTCCTTACCGGGGGATAGGGCGACTCTGTTGCTGTCAAGATAGATGTCTACAATCTTGATGTCAAGTCTTCCATAGTTCAGAACTGTCAGGTTGAGGAGATTACCCTCATAGATGCACGCTATGACCTTGAACCTTTCCTGCGCCCTCCCAGCCTCTGTCTGAATATCCCCCTCAAGATTGTTCTGCTGGACACCGGTCTCGGTTAAAGAGTAGCTGTAGAGGTAAGTACCGAGTACACTAACGATGAGGAGCATGATGAGGCTGGCTATGACCTCGCTGACAGCCCTACTACGTTTTATCATGACGATGCACACAATAAATTTGGAGAAAGGGGTGGGATACCGCTACTTGCACTTCACGAGGAACGTGAGCTGCGTGTTATCCGTCGCTACAAGCTTGATCTCATATGTCTTCGGAGCTGTGAAGGACGAGTCTGTTATTGTAACAGTTGAAACCTCTCCTTCAGGCAATGGGTTAGGATCTGCACTAAAGTTATCAGATTCGACCAGTACTCCGTCAACGTAGGCTTTATCGAAATCAATTGACCCCTTGCCGACGTTTCTGATATATGCGGTCATATTATGTGTGGTTTCACTACATGTCGCCGTGTCGAGGGACATCGCGCCTGGTGTTTGTGTGCTACCGAGGCCTCCGAGATAACCCATTGTATAAGAGTATATAACAACGCCAGCTGAAACCGCTAAGACCATCATTAAGAGTACAGCTATGAAAGTCGATATTCCCCTTCTTTCTTTTAATTTAAACACTTCTTTTTTCCACCTCTGCACCATTCTTATTTTTTTATGATATAAAGTAATTCTGTACTTAGAATATAGAACTATAATCTATAAATCAAGAACTTGAATTTAGCACAGTTATTAGATACAGTGTACAATGATTATATTTTTCAGAATTAGAGTTTAGAAACATCATCGCTATCATACTTATATATTTTTAATATTGATTATAAATCAGTTAAATGCTGCCGAAGGCTATCCAGCCGACTGGTTGCAAATGCTGTGTGAAATACGTGAAAAGAATGCTGCCCGTTGGTCTAGATTGGATAAAAGTAAACGTAGATGGTAACAAGCTGACAAGGATTATCTATATGATGCCTATTCTTGGCTGCGTAATAGACCAATTAAGTACAAGAATCGGGTTGACCAACTCAAACCTTTGTGAATTGAACTCTCATACAGTATGTTTAATGGCTGTAGGAATCTGGTTATATGTTGACATTATAGCCGTTATTATGATACTTCTGACTTCTTACCTAATTATCAAACATTGGAAGTTCCAGTACAAACGATTTATTTTACTGTTCCCTTTTACATTCGGTGTTTTAAAAATATTTGCTGGTATTAATAACATCTATCTCTATATTCTATATTATTAAATATAGTTAATATCTCGCGCGTCGTTAACTGGCCTTTTATAGAATTCATATTGAAGTATAGAAAGCGTGTAGTCAACGAACCTATCTAAGTCCATACATGTAAAAAGGTCGCGTCAATTTCCCAACTGTCTTGATAAGAATCGCTTGTTTCTAATCCGCCTTTATATCTGATAATAAAAGTAGATGAGACCAGATAGGAGGATATATCAACACTATTCCACCCACTCTCCAAATCTATCAAAACATTAACCCAATCAGTACCGTTCCAAATGTCCACGAGAATGTCCTCGAAATCCATCGTCCCTCCATAAATACACAGCCACTCATTCGCTTTATCAAAGTCAACGCTTACCCACTGAACCTCCAAGTTGAGTTCATAATTCTCTGTGCCTCTAAAATAGACAAGATTATCCCTTTCGCTTTCATATGCAGCCTTAATCCAAGCAGTACTTCTCGCCATGTGTGAGATGCGGACTTCGTCGAGGGTGCCTGCAAGAGGTAGACTGCCATCGCCTCTTCTTCCGACTCTCAACCCTGTTGAAGTTATGGTTGAACCAGTCAAAGTGTCAAATATGTTAGTAGTTGCTAGAACCTGGCCATCCACATACAGCTCAATGCCACTCACAGCACCTGAACCAGTATAGGCCACACCTATCTGATGCCAAGCATCATCATTATACGGGGAAGAGGTCGCTGTTTCCCTTACAAGAAGACAGTTTGAAGACCAGGAATTTATTAAAAAGAAGCTTATTCTATCTTCCCACCACAGAAATTGGTATCCTCTATATGGAGGACCCCCCATTTTAGCAATAAATTGGCCATCTTCATCAGTTGATTTAACCCAAACAAACATGCTAAATGGGTCTGTTGTATCAAAACCTGCTATGTCTCCATAGCTTATGTAATCATTACTTCCATCCAGATAATCAGCACCATCAATCTTCCCAGAGGCCTCCTGAGTTATTCCATTATAAGGAGTTCCATCATTACCGTTAGAAGTGGAGTCATAATGAGTACCAGAGACCTCGTGTAAGTGCTGAACTACAGTAAAGTTGCTATCCCAGACAGCCTCAGCTGGAATTGAACCTGTGTCTCCAACATAATCTGTGTTATCGGAGTGTGTGTTATCATAGTATAGATAGAGGCCCGTATCAGATGTGTTACTTATACTGGGTACTTTAACCCATAACCAAGCTTCCTTACTCGGCGTATCCCATTCTTCGATTTCAACGTAACATTGAGTAGTTCCATCACTCGTCGTTAGGGCAATCTTCTTTCTATTAATTCCGACATCGTCAAAAATGCATGTTATATCGTCATTATATATCCCAGATGAAGTGCTCAGATAAAGTAGAAGTGGAAAATCTGTAAGGTTGGAGTCAACATCATTGTGGTCGACCGAGATTTTGAGTCGTTTTTGCCAGCCTGAAAGCCAACCTCCACCCCCTGTCTCTCCCTTATTTTCCTCAGTCAATGTATCGCATATTCCATCCGGACCATATTGTTGTGCTTCAAAAAAGCTATGAGTGCCTATCGGGGATGAGCCGCAGGTTTCGTCCACAAAGTCGTATATAGTTTCACCGCTACCTCCTTCACCTGTTAGATAACTGTAGATGAAGGTGTTTCCGAGTTCTGTGACAAGTTGTATCACGCGTTCTTGGCCCTCTAAGATTGTAATAGTATCATCAGGGATGTTGCTGACGGTCTCAGATGGATTAATGTAATAATTTATTTTATAGTATTCTTGGGTATTTGTGGTCTCATCTAAAATCCCCAACCAGATGAGATGGGCTTGATTGGAGCCAGTGTTTTTCACGGTTAGGTTGAGTTTGTCTTCGATTGTTGTTGAGACGCTGATAAATTCAATGTTCTCTTCGTTTCGTCTTAGATCATATGTTTGCATGTCTTGCAGAGTCTTTGTGTATTCACCGACCTGCTTGATGTAAAGAGTGTACGAAGTGTATCCTGACAAAAGAATTAGGATTAGGAACGCTGCTCCAAGTATAGAGCCTACTCCCCGCCTGCTATAACCAAGCTTAACCATTAACCTCATCATGACTTCTTTATCCTAGTTGATTCTTCAATTTCCCTCGCATGCGAAGCCTATTCGATTTCGCATCTTGCGATGGATAAATAAATTATGAATCAGTTATCTGCATTATCGATGTATTGGGTATGTGTCTAAATTCAAGCTTAATGTAGAAAGGGTTTGAGTTTTTACATTTTATGATATCTGAAATGGTAGCGACAGGGAGAGAGTTATCTGTCATTTTACCGGTATTTTGCTAAGGGTTAACCAAAATCGCTTTATTTCTGTGATGGCTTCAATGAAGTTCGTGAAGTTGACTGGCTTCTTGATATAGCTGTTGCAACCTAGTTGATAGGCACGTTCAATGTCCTTATCTCTTTCAGAGGATGTGAGGATGATCACCGGGATGCTTCTCAGCGTGTCGTCGTCTTTTATTATTTCAAGAACGTCAAATCCGTCCATCCTCGGCATCTTCAGGTCTAGGAGTATCAAGCATGGCGTTGGAGCGTCCACATATCCCTCCCCTCTCCTGAGGAACATGAGGGCCTCCTCACCATTATTTACAATACATAATTGGTTCTTTAGTCCCCCTTTTTTCCACGCTCTCCTCGTTATGAGCACGTCGTCAGGATTATCCTCTACTAGCAGAACTGGTTTATCTGTTATTTTATTCACCTCCTTTTAATATGATCATCTTTTACTCCGTGGGGGCAGGTAGCTCCACCTGGACTTCTACGCTGTCGTCCATCTGTGTTAAAGATACCTTGGTCTTTGCCTTGTCTATCTTTTCCTTGGGATATGTGAAGTAGAATGTACTGCCAGATCCGTGTTGACTCTCCACCCACATCTTACCTCTAAAGGCCTCCACGATCTTCTTGCAGATGGCAAGGCCGGCGCCAGTGCCCTCGAATTCGTCTTGATTGTGAAGCCTCTGGAATAGTCTGAATAGTCGTTTCTCGTCTCCCTCCCTAATTCCGATGCCATTATCAGTTACACTGAACAGGTAATCATCTAGGCGCTCCTCGCAGCTAACCTCAACCCTCGGATTAGGTGACCTGTTAAATTTCAATCCGTTACCGACGAGATTCGCAAATAGCTGCCTCGTCCAAACCTTCTGTGTTCCAATTCTCGGTAGTTCGCCAACGATGATCTCGGCTCCTGCCTCCTCAAGCTGAGCCGAGAAATCAAGTTTGATCGTCTCCATGAGTTCGTTGAAGTCGACCAATTCTTCATCCGTGTATTTTCTACCGATCCGAGATAGAACCAGTAGGTCATTGATGAAATTGTCCATTCGGGTGGAAGCACTCTCTATCCTCCTAAGGTATTCCTGTCCGGTTTCGTCCAGCTTGTCCTCGTAATCCTCTAACAAGAATGAGCTGAAGGCTGTGATTGAACGCAGGGGGGATTTCAAGTCGTGGGATACGACGTACGTATAGTCGTCCAGTTCACGGTTGGAGCGCTCTAGCTCCTCCAGATATATCTGCAACGCTTCCTTATTGCGGATGATGGTGACGGAGGATGCTACATGCTGGGCCAACGTCTCGAGTAGCTCCTGATCCTGCTGTGTGAAAGCGTTCAGACGTGTGGACTCGATATTTATCACCATCTCAATTACGCCGTCCACGATGACTGGTACAGCGAGCTCCGAGAGCATCAGAGGTGCAGAGCCATCTGTTACAGCAGCAGTGTAGTCCGGATCCAGCCTCACATCCGGGATAAGCTGCGCAGTGCCAGTCCTGAAGACCCTACCGGTTACACTGGGACCTTCCAACGGGATGGTCCACTCATCAAGCTGGTTAACACCAAACAAGGTGATATAGCGGATGATCTCCCCGTCAATACGCGCGATTCCTCCAAACTCAAAGCCTAGAACCTGATCCAAGGTCTTCACGATGGCATCGTACACATCATCAAGGCTCTTAGATATTCCGAGTTCCTTGACGCTGACATGGAGCGCTTTGAGCCGCTCCTCGTACCGCTTACGCTCAGTGATGTCACGAATGAAGCCAAGGACGGCAGTCTCACCACCGAAATCGATGACGGAGAGCATGGTCTCGATGTCAATCGGGGGTCCGTCTTTCCTCAGGAACTTTGTCTCGTATCTCATAGGCTCCTCACCGCCCTGCTGTCTCCTCAGCGTCCTCACTCTGATTTGATCCCTTTGCTCTGGAGGGAAGAACTCTGTAATGTCTCTGCCCACCAACTCAGAGGGGTCGTCATAATCGAGAAGCTCTACAAATCTCCTGTTCACGTATACTAGCTCCGTGCCTACGTTGACACAGACAGCGTCCATCGACTCCTCTAGGAGGGTTCTCCATCTCTCCTCCGAAGCCTGTAGATTCTTGATGTGCCTGAGTCTCGCTACCGCAGAGGCGACGTGCTCGGCGAAGACCTCTAGTAGCCTCCGATCTCTGTCGGTGAAGGCATTCAATCTGTTGCTCTCGATGTTGATGACGGCGATAACCTTGTCATCTACACTGATAGGAACATCAAGCTCGGAGAGAGACTCGGGTTCTCCATCTATGCGTCCTGATAGGTAGTCTGGGTCCCGCCTGGTATCTGAGAGCAGCTGGGTTTCGCCTGTGTTAACGGCTCTAACGGTGATTCCGGGACCGTCTAGTGGAAGTGCGCTGATTGAAGATTTTCCCGAGATCTGTGTGAACCTTATGAAGTTGCCTTCGACGACGCCAAAACCTAGATAGTCGTATCCAAGAGTTTGCTTTAATGCGTTGAGCGTTGATTCCTTGATTTCCTCCAATGTCTCTGCCTTAGCCAGCTCATCCGAGTGTCTATGAAGAGCCTCCAGCTTCTCCTCATACCTCTTGTGTTCAGTAATGTCACGGAATATACCCTGTGTAGCTAGAGGAGTCCCATCTTTGAATCTGCAATTGATACTCCCCTCAACGGTCACCCTCCTACCTTCCTTGGACAAGAAAACAGCCTCAACGTGGTTGATTTTTTCCCCCTTCATCACACGTTGAAATATATCCATACAATGGTCTACGCTGTCAGGGTGTATGACATCTAATAGTGAGAGGCCGTGGACTTCATCCTCATTATATCCAAGGGTTTCCCGCCAAGCGCGGTTGACGTATATCAAAGAACCGTCAGGTGCAATACTCTGGATAATGTCATTAGCGTTCTCAAAAAGATCCCGAAATCTCTCCTCACTCGCCAGCAGTGCATCCTCCGTGTTAATACGTTGATAACGATAGAATGAGGCGACAACAAACAATACGACATACGAAAGAAAAACATTAACAAGAAACACATAGATAGTTGTACCTGGAGTGGATATTACATAGTAGAGTTCTAAGGCAATTATTAACACGATTCCTAGAGCAAACACTTTCAGATCCATTTTGTCGAACGATAAGAGGGCTTTAAGATTCGCACGTCGTACATCATCCTTCAAACTTTATCTCTCCCACAAACATTCCTAAATTGAACCGACGCATGTACTTCGTCTACAAATTTTTTCTCTATTTCCCTCATGCTGTAGGCTGATCAAACCTCTCAGGGAAGGGGGACCCCCTGAATCCTAATATCTTTACAGAAGCAGTAATCTGTATTTTCACTCGATTATATGATAAGAGATAAAGCCACTAAACAACCGATCTAAAGAATACCGCTGTATACGGACCGCGAATTCCTACCGTATCCATCTGTGCTAACATTCCTGAACCCTGAGGATAAAAGATGGTGGGGAGTAGAGTGTCAGATGCGTGAAAAAGGAGTCTCAAGGCGGAACCTGAACGGAACGGTATCAATACAGTTCCCAACCGATCCAAAAAGGGGTCTAAAAAACAAGCGTAAATCATAAGTAAAAATCTCCCTTCCAACCAATATTCCTGAGGGGGGGGAGAGTTCACACACGCGCGGATGTTTTTATCAGTGAGATGTAGCCCTATTTGACGTAGCCACGGGAGATATCATGAAACCCGAATACGCACTTGTACGTGAGCCTGGAGATAGGTACCCCGGATGCATATCAGCACACCCCCTCCGTCACACTGTCAACGTATCCAGGGCTAGGAACCAGCACGCCAGATACTGTGTAACTCTCTCGGAGTTAGGCCTGGAGGTCATCCATGTCCCTAGAGATGACATGCGTCCGGACTCGTGTTTCGTTGAGGACAACGCCGTTGTACACAACGGCAAGGCCCTCATCTGCCGGATGGCAAGGGAGAGTCGAAGGGGTGAAGAGATAGGTGTTGAGGATGTACTCAGAGGGTACATGCCTGTAAATCGGGCTGTTACACCCGCGACCGTGGAAGGAGGAGATGTCATCCATCTGCCTGACCGTCTGATCAGTGGTGTAACCCAGCGGACCAACACTGAGGGGATAGCTCAGATGAGAGAATGGCTAGGCATCACAGTTGACACAATCGTCGACCCAAACATCGTCCACCTCAAGAGCTACGTAACCTATCTCGGAAAGGGGATAATGATCGCAACGAAATACATAGAACACCCTGCCTTAAAGGGAATCGAGATGCTGACAGTTCCGGATGAAGAGAAGTACGCCGCCGACACCCTAGCTATAGGAGAGACCGTTCTCATGGCGGCTGGATACCCCCTCGCCCATGAGATAGTAAAGGAAGCCGGATTCGACGTGATATCTCTGGACGTGAGTGAGTTCGAGAAGTGCGAGGGCGCATTAACCTGCCTATCCATCCTATTCTAACCCAATTTCGCCTAACCTAGGAATCTTGTGATCTGGGTCTTTACAAGAAAAGAGGCTCATGAAGAGCTTCTATGCCAAGTTTAACCTGTATCCGCTAATTGATGAGGCTCAGCACTGGCTGTCTCTGTCCTGGCACCCATGAACTTCAATACGGAGTGGACTACTTTCAAAGCCACCGTGAGGACAGCGAGCTGAATGAACAACCTCAGATCCAGTATCATGGTATTGCTACCCCCCTCTCCCTTCATCGAGATCATAGTTATGCCAAGGTTCCCAATGTCCCCGAGGCTGAGGGTAACAAGCGTTATGCCGAGTGTCATGACGCTCGAGGCGATTGACAAGAGGAGGTTTAAGGGTGATGTCTCGTAAACGAAGCCCTTGGCCACTGATAGGAAAGCCACCACAACTCCAATGAGGGCTATCTGATTCAGGAACCCGGTGAGGTCGAATCCAACCTGATTTAGAAGCATACCCAACTCAGAGGGAAGAAGGCTCTGCGCGTAAAGAGGTAGTACCGTGAAGACCAACAGGGTGACCACGGCAGATAAAACGGCTGCTACCTTCCTGTTCATTAGGGTCCACCTCCTTCCACCCTCAGGGTGTTAGAGACTCCGACAAGGTTGAATAGGGTCCTCATACGCAGGGTGATCTCAAGGAAGCTCTTCTTACCACCATTCGTCATCTCCAGCATCACGTCAGCAGGTATATGAAGGCAAAGGGTGACGGTTTTCCGCTCGCCAGCGTCCAACCTCACTGATGTCGAGTTCCTACCGATGTAATTGTCATCCTCGTCGAGGACACTCAAATCAAGGGTTAGTTCCACACCAAGGTACCCTCCGTTCCTCGGGCCTGCCTCAAGTCTTAGTTCTCCGGACCCTGTAGATTCATCAGTCACCATCTCCAAACTGACCACATCGGGGGAGGAGATGTTTTTCACAACTGCAAACACCGTGGAGAAGCTTAGGGCGAAGGCGACAAAGGAGACCAGCTGCACAGCGATTACAAGAACGCCTAAAGCCCTTACAGCCTTCAAAAATTCCACCCTAATGGACACAGACAGCCCTATCTGGATAAAAATATGATGCTCCTAGAAACCACAATATTACGATATTTCTCAAGCATATGAGTCAGGTCAGGATCGTAACTGTTTATCATCGACAGCTATCCGGCTGGACAAGAGAAAAAACATCTTGTAATTGAACCCAAACTCCGAAAAAAAATTGAGAGTGGTTTTCAGAGCTTCTTCTTGCATAGGAACCAGTCTATGCACTCGTAGCCTTCTGAGAGCCGCTTCTTCGCCTCTGCAACTGTCCTTGGTGGAGGTACGATCACCTTGTCTCCTGGCTTCCAGTTGGCTGGTAGCGCAACCTTGTGCTCGTCTGCGGTCTGCAAGGCGTCGACAAGCCTGAGGATCTCCTGCATGTTCCGGCCAGCGTTCAGCGGGTAGTAGATTACAGCCCTCATCATCCTCTCTGGATCGATTACGAAGACAGCTCTGACGGCGGCGGTGGCACTCTGACCTGGATGAATCATGCCGAAGAGGTTGGCCACCTTCATGTCCAGGTCGGCGATGATCGGGAACTTTATCTCGGTGCCCATTTTCTCTTTGATCCACAGGGTCCATGCTATGTGGGAGTGAACGCTGTCGATGCTCAACCCGATTAGCTGTACGTTGCGCTTTACCAGCTCGTCGTAGATCTCGCTGAAGGCGACGAACTCCGTGGTGCAGACGGGGGTGAAGTCGGCGGGGTGGGAGAAAAGGATAACCCACTTTCCCTTGAAGTCGGAGAGCTTTTTCATACCATGGGTGGTGATCGCCTCGAAGTCAGGGGCCCTCTCACCTATCCTAGGCATATAATGCTTCTCAACGGGGGTTTCTTCCATAAACTCACCTCTATGTCGGTTTCAGACGACTCAAACTTTCTCACAGCCAATATTAAAGCTACCGTTAATTGAGAACTGAGATGACAAAAGGAGAGTATTAGTCACGTGAGTTATTAGCAATGGATAAAAAGATGTTTTGATTTTTTTTTCATCTTGTAGGTTTTTGCTTATTATCAGACAGGCGCGTAGTAGCATCTCTTCGGGGAGTGGACCTTCCCCTCTTTCCTCAGCACCTTAATGGCCTTAGAGACCTCTTTGCTATCAATGCCCATTATCTTTGCGACCTCCCCTGGCCGTACTGGCTTCCCGGCTTCCTTCATAGCTTTCAGAACGGCTTCAACATTGTCACTCACTTCTATCACCTACATTATCGCTGTTTGTGAGCGAGATGTTATATAATGGACTTTTATTATCATTTCTAAAGCTTGGACTCCTCCGCTTTGAATTATTATGTGAATTCAAAGATCTCTAAAAAAAAGTTCGCTGTTTTAAATGAAAGAAAAAAGGGTGGAAGAGGTCAGGCTTTCCTCCTGAGAACTCGACCAGGCCTGGCACCAGTGTGCTTGCCCTTCTCAACGACAGCTTCGCCGTTGACGAAGACGTATTCAACGCCCTTCGGGTGCTTTCGGGTCTCAATCTCGTTGCCTAGGACCTTCAAGTTGGACATGTTCATCAGGACGATGTCTGCATATCCGCCCTTGGTGAGGACACCGCGACCATCCAAGTTGTGGACCCGAGCGGGCATGGTCGCTGTCTTCTGCACCGCCTCCTCGACGGTGAACAGGTCTCCGTCGCGAACATATTTTATATAGAACATAGGGTATGCGCTGAAGGTGTTTATTCCCGGGAAACCGTAGGGTGGGCTCTTCGACTGCCATTTTTTGTCGAAGACTGCTGTGTCGAGACCGACCATGCCGGCTGGGTGGGTGTAATACTGGAGGTAACAGTCCCTGGAGGTGAGCTGCCCCGTGACGCCTCTGGCGTCCGGGTCCTCGGCTATGATTTCGAACCATGTGTCCCACGCGTCTGCCTCCCTCTCCTTGGCTACCTGGGCAATGGACTTACCGTCGACTCCGGGGACCTTGCTCTTCAAGACGTAGATGTTATCCGCCCAGCGCGGGTTGGTGTTTGGATTATAGGCCACCCTGATGAACCACTTGCCCCTGCGTATGGCGTCCTTCACCTCCTCCCGGAAGTCCTTCACCTTCAGCCACTTGCCGAAGGCCTCCCTGCTCCCTAGCTCCCTGAGCCACGGCGCGTATAGTGAGCAGAGGTAAGGCATCACAGCGAATCCACTACGCGTCATCTGGGGGATGGCGTCCCACGTGATGTCAAGCTCCTCCTTAGAATCCTTCATGATCATGTTGATGGTCGCCCTGAGGTTCGCTTCCTCCAACTCGTCGGGCGCTGTCGGATATATCTGCCAGCCAGTCGAGAGGTGAGCGAAGTGAAGGCGGACCCCCGTCTTATTATGCACGTCAACGCACTCCATCAACGCTGTGATCTTCTCATTAGGGACATGGCCGGAGGCAATTCCCCGCCTGCGGCCTGTTCGCCTCCAGTGGGGGCAGTAGACACCGTTGTACTTTTTCAGCACTCCAACGCCGTCAATAATCTCCTCGTGAGTCGCGAAGACGTCGGGGTCGTAATCGAGACCCGTGCTCAACCCAATGCAGCCGTCTTCCATAGCCTCGGCGATCAGCTCCCTCATCTGGGCTTGCTCCTCCTCAGTGGAGTGGCGCTTGTAATCAAGGCCCATGACCTTGGTCCGTATCGAGCCATGCCCCACCAGGGGAACGTAGTTCATCGAGAAGCCTACATTGTCAACCTTCTTGAAGAAGCCATCCATGGTCTCCCAGTCGAGGGTCCAGCCGAACTTTTCCTTCATCCACTCGTTGACCTGCTCAAGGGGGTAGTAAGGCACCTTCGGGTAGAATTTGTAGGGATCGAGTTCAGGGAGATGGTCCGTCAGCAGCCATGGCACCCTAATGTGCTCGCCGAGGGGGGCAGGGGAGCCCCCACACTGGCCGCCAACGAAGGTGGTTACTCCCTGCATGACATAGCTCTCACACTTGGGAAACCAAAGCAGAGTCCAGTCGGCATGGCTGTGGGCGTCGACGAAGCCGGGTAGTGCGGTCAGCCCCTTGGCATCCACGACCTTCCTGGCGTCACCCTTCACATCGCCGATTGCAGCGACCTTGTCACCCTTAACGCCGATGGAGCCCTTGTAGGCCTTCCTACCTGTTCCTTCCACGATGGTTGCATTATCTATCAGAACATCGAACTCAGCCATCAGAATCTCCATGGAGGTAGACCTGCTCTCCCCATTTAACACTTACATCAGAAAACTGAGCCTGCAGAAAGTGGAAATCCATCACAAATCCAGGGGCTAAGCTAGGCTTTCTAGTCCCCTCTTCGAGGTTTGTTTATATGAAGTTTGTGAGGATCGTCATAATCACCTGGATGATTAGAGAGCTGGCCATCAATCCGGTCACTATCAATCTGCCCTTCTCCTCATAGAATGTTTTTCCGTATCTCCTATCAGTGTACCATCGAATTATCCCGCCCAGTCCAAAAGGTATAATATAGTGGGGTGGGAGCAACATGCCCATCCCGAGGCCCATCATGGAGATGGGTGTGAAAACCTCGAGTAAAGCCCCGATTATCCCGCCACCGATGAAAGCTATTGGAAATATGTTGCTGGTGGAACCCACGAAGTTCCCAGTGGCCATCATCGTCAAATAGACCTTCATTTGTATAAGGCTCACCGCTGGCATCATGGGAGTACCAAAGCCCACGTACTTCCAGAGTATGAGTGTGAATACGATGCTGAATAGCATGGTGGGGACCCATCCCACGATCTTGGCTTTCACTATGTCCCTCCATGAGACATTGAACTGGTCCCTGTACTTGAGATAAGGGAGCGTCCCGTTTGAGACCCAGGGGCTGGGCCGGAAGAAGGGGTAGCTCCAGTAGCCTGGGTATCCTCTGTACCCTGTCCCGAGAATTGGGACATCGTAGAGGAATATCGACATCACGCCCATGCTCATGCCCGTCTCACCGGACATCTTGGTGATCAGCACGAACTCTATGAAGCTACCTATGAAGAAAGTGTAGATGGTGATCAGCAGGGAGAAAATGCGTGGGAATGGGCTGAAGGGGTTTAGGATCCACACGGTTGTGAACAGGGTGGCCGCAATTGAGAGGACGATCAGCAGATACTTCTTTTCTGAGAGCAGTCCCCTAACCAGGATTTTAAAGAGGTTGAGATATCCAAGATTTACATCGTCAACTGGATTCCTAGGAACTGATGTCTTGAAAAACGTGTTTCTAACTAGCATGAATATGGAGAGCAGTATCCCTCCGAGGAGTAGGAATCCTAGCGAGGGGCCGATTGAGAATTTGAATAATAATTCATTGTAGAAGGCCATTATGTCTGGGGAGTATTCGATGAATCCAATGGAAACAAGGAAGGGAGCTACTATAAGATTCGTGATCAATCCCGAGGCCATCAGGCTAAGGGATGTCCTGACATTAATCATGTAGCCGATGGCGGCGAAGGCCACGCTCAGGGAGACTGCGAACAGGGTTCCTCTAGGGAGATATGGTGACAAATTAACAGTGGTGAGGTCGTATCCCCAGAATGAGGGGAGATTCTGGAGGAATGTGACTGTAAACCCGATGAGGGCAGCTATGCCTACAAGTCTGGCTGAGCCCCCTCCAATCATACACGCATCAACAAGGGAAGCGCTGGCCGCATGGTTCGGCCAGATCATTCTTTTACTCCGGATGAACTCGTCTCTCAGGATATATGTGAAGACCAGTCCCACCGCCAGGGTTAAAGCGGTGGTGAAAACGAGAAATAATATTGGGGTGATCCAGTAACTAGGCTCTAGGCTCCCCAGCATCACCGCCTCTCTTGGCGGTCCCATCCACGAGGGAAATGAGAGATCTGGTTCGGTCTGGAGCATGTAGATAAT
>DAOVCM010000054.1 GCA_030670015.1 Candidatus Bathyarchaeota archaeon | reverse complement strand
CAAGGGCTGGATCAACGATGGCTGGGTAGGATTCTGGACATAGGGGCTGTGAGGGAGTTGAGGAGTTTAAACCAAAGGTTTGGCATCAATGTTTGTGGAGAGGGTGGAGAGATGGAAACGCTCGTCCTAGATGCACCGTGGTTCAGGAGAAGGCTGAAAGTAGCTAGGGCCCGCCAGGTCTGGGATGGCGTGCGGGGGAGCTACTTGGTGGAGGATGCAAGACTGCTTCCTAAAAACGGTGATGCATAAAAGTTAAAAGAGGGAATCGATCACTGGGTTCTGGAGAGGTTTAGCGGTGATCGCCCACCAAACATATTAGGCCGTGAGGCCCGCTTCCGAGTACGTTTAGGTTGTCCTCTCCGTTCTTGGCGACCATATGAAAGGCAGTCAGGATTAAGTGTACATATAGGCGCATCAACCGCTTTCCAGAATAAGAAAGAACAGGTGAGACCAGATGAGTGAAAAAGAACAGGAAGTCGTGTCCGAGGCTCTTAAAGCAGAGGATAGGCTCAGGTCGAAATGGCATGTCCTAGACCTAGAAGGTGAACTCAAACCACTGGAGGAGTTCGACTTCACAGGCTACGGAAATCTCCGAAAGTTCGCCGACTACGAGGAGAAGAAGAAGAGAGCCGTTGACCGGGAACCCCCCCACGTCAGACTGATGAGGAGCCTTGAGCTCGTAGACTATGAACCTGCCTCGGACCCGGGAAACATGAGGTACTACCCGAAGGGTAGGATGATCAAGGCGCTGCTGGAGGACTATGTTACAGGCATGGTCCTGGACTACGGCGGTATGGCCGTCGAGACGCCCATCATGTATGACATGAACCACCCCACCCTGGCCGAATACCTTAACAGGTTCCCAGCGCGCCAGTACACAATTGAATCAGACGACAAAAGGTACTTCCTCAGGTTCGCTGCCTGCTTCGGTCAGTTCCTCATGGCCCACGACGCTAACATCAGCTACCGAGACCTGCCCATGCGTATATACGAGCTAACCCGGTACAGCTTCAGGCGGGAACAGCGAGGCGAACTCGTTGGCCTCCGGAGGCTCAGGGCCTTCACTATGCCTGATGTCCACGCCATGTGCCGCGACCTGCCTCAGGCAAAGAAGGAGTTCAAGCTCCGGTTCAAGCTGAGCATGAACACCCTTAATGGAATTGGGCTAGATACAGATGACTATGAACTCGGCATCAGGGTGACCGAGGATTTCTACCGGAAGAACAGGCGTTTCATCCGTTCCTTGGTGAGGCTTCACGGGAAGCCAGCTCTCGTCGAAGTGTGGAAGGAGAGGTTCTTCTACTTCATCCTGAAGTACGAATTTAACTTCATCGACGCGCTGGATAAGGCTTCAGCTCTGTCCACCGACCAGATCGACGTCGAGAACGGTGAGAGATACGGCATCACCTACATGGACGAGGACGGCCACGGAAAACACCCCCTTATACTCCACTGCTCCCCCAGCGGTGCCATAGAGAGAGACATCTACGCCCTCCTAGAGAAGGCACACATGGACATGGAGAAGGGACGAAGGCCTATGCTTCCCCTGTGGCTCTCCCCGACCCAGGTCCGGTTTATACCTGTCTCCGAAGCCCATGTTGCTGCAGCTATGAAGCACGCTAAGAGGATGGCGCGAAGCAGGGTAAGGGCTGATGTTGACGACAGAGGTGAGACGGTACAGAAGAAGATAAGGGACGCGGAGAAAGAGTGGATCCCCTACATTATCGTCATAGGAGAGAGGGAGATGGGAGCCGAGAAGGTTCCCGTCCGCGTAAGATCCGACGGAGTGATACACAAGATGTCCCTAAAGGAGCTTGTCTCAGGGATCAGGAAACAGGTCCGTGGCAAACCCTATAGGCCGCTACCCATGCCTGTGAGCGTTCAGAGAAGGCCTAAGTTCGTCGGCTAGACGACGCCGTGGCGCCATCTTTCTATCCTTTTATCTTTTTTATTTCCTTTCTTGAACTGCTTATAGTGTGCCTTACATAGATATGCCCGCCTGCCCTCGACGTCCAGCCCAGCTGCCTTTGCCTTGGACCCGGATATGGACCTAACAGCTTCCTCATCGCAGTTGGCTACCGAGCACTTCGTTCCTTTTCCTATCTTGCCCAATCGGCTCACCTGAACTGTTCTATCCTATCGAACTCGAAGCCTACGTATAAAATTAGTGTGACAAGGGTACCCGAAACAGGAATTCTTTACGACGATAGAGACATTGCTCCATCACCTAGGATAGTTTAGATTGGTTTCTGGTATTTCAGAGGTGTACCAATAGTTTATTTTAGAATCCGAATAAACTCAGGATACTGTTCCATAGGTTACTAATTAACTGAAGTAACCAGCCCAATATTCCCCCGCCGTCACCTGAACTCTGAATTGATATCTCCACATGCTCCTCCTGAACATGTTCTCCGCTTGTACCCCTTAGAACTCCCTCAGCTGTCACACCAACAGGGATGTCAGATGGAATAGTAAATGAATATTCAAACTCCTTCGGATACGGGGGATTCTGCGTCTCAAGGTCGAATGTGACGCTGTAACCTAACGCAGTAACCTCAAGTTCGAGTTCAATCGACCCGTTAAATCCTTCTTCGACTACAATCCTCAGCTGATAGGTTACTTCATCTCCAGCCTTCGCACTCAACTTCTCAGGTTCAATCTCAATAGAGAAAGGCGCCCCAGACTCTGGAGCTATAACTGCTGAGCATGTGATTACGGTGGTAAGGATTACAAGTATTAACGAGAACAGTACAATTAATCGAAATAAATTGAATTTTTTCATATCAACCAATAAATGAAAGTAGCTATAAGATATAAAACTCGCGGGCTCCTAACGGAAAACGCACAAGGAATCAAGGTATTCACGTGGCATCCAAATACTTTTTACAAGTCCTGTGATGCTTGTTACTCAATCCCTTTAATCTTTATTTCCATCAACCCCCTATGCATACCTTTAGATAAACGTGTGATTTGTTTGAAATAAGATACATTTATATGGTTTATTCAACGGATATAAGGGTGAATATTCGTGAGAGGTAAAATACCAGCATTTCATAGTTTACGCTTGCTGTGGCGTGTGTGTAACATCTCATCTTCAACATGCTCAATGTCTATGAGATTGAACTTATCGAAATTATCGGAAAAAAAGTTATCCCGTAGGTGGTAGGTCTCCATTGAATCTAATATCCCATCCGGATGAAAAGGATCAGGATTGGTTACTAATTTTATCGCTAATTCTTGGGGTCTCCTCGACAGACCCTATATCAATAGTGATCAGTGTAGGCTTGATTGATATAGCGAAATATTTCAGCATCCCAATAAGCATTGTAGGCCAACTTGGGACACTTAAATCAATTGTCGGTATAGTGGCAGCGCTAATAATAGGTGCGCTGAGCGTAAAGTATGGCTATAAAAAAATATTAACAATAGGCCTCTTACTCAACACGTTGTTCGCATTCGCATGTGGGTCCGTCCCCTCTTTCAGTCTGCTCATCATATTTTATTCCCTTACTGGAATAGCCGGAGCAATGGTCACTCCAATGACTGACGCTTATATCGGAGAGTGCTTCACGGGAGATAATCGTTCAAAGGTAGTAGGAAGAATATTCGGTCTAAGAACCTTAAGCTTCCTTTTGGGTGTTCAGATCATAGGATTTTTAACTGGGAGATTGAGCTGGCAATACTCCTTTCTATTGTTCGTTGTCCCCTATTCTCTCCTGAGCCTTATCATTGCGTTGAAGGTTTTACCGAACATCAAAAGCACTCAGTCAGTAAAAAGGAAACTCGAATTCACAGAAGGATATCGAACCATTTTTTCTTCTAGGTCTGCTGTATCCTGTCTCATCGCAAATACTTTAGCACACGCTGCTTGGGGAGGGAACGTAGTTTATTTTGCATCATATCTGAGAGATAGATTCCTTTTATCCACCGGTCAAGCTTCTCTGGCGCTTTCTGGTCTAGCATTCGGGGTTTTCGTCGGCTCCTATTTCGGGGGAAGTTTGGTCAACAAGTATGGGCGTAAGAAGATGGTTGTATTTACTCTCAGTATCGTTAGCTTACTTCTTTTTGGTCTTATGAATTTACCCAATCTATGGATAACAATACTTGTACTCCCTATTTTCAGCATAATTGGAGGTGTTCGGTTCACAGCCACCAACAGCCTTACTCTGGAGCAGGCGCCGAGTGTCAGAGGTACAATGATGTCGATAAATTCAGCCGCGCTGAGTCTTGGCTGGGCTTTGGGTTCAGTTCTCGGAGGCTTAGCGCTCTTATATTACGGATGGAGCTCAGTAGGTATATTCCTTGGATTATCAGGGATAATAGCTACAAGCATCTATAAACTCCTAACTAACGAACCCCCTTTAGCGTAAACACGTTGTATACACACTTAATCCAGAGCTTTTTTTCCTACCTGAGTGTGCAAGTGGATGAGAAGTAACGCTAACCTTTAAACTTAAAAATTAAAAAAAAATGTTAAGTGTCTTGGAGTCGAAGATATGTCTACTTATCTAAGTGAAAATCATGACTCAAAACTATACTTGGGAGAAATGGTTACCCCTTGCAACCATATATCTGTAAAATAGACGTTTTTTCCATATTGTATACCTCCCCTCATGGGTTTCTAACCTTTTAGGCTATTTTTCGATTCTGTTGTGTTTTGTGGTTTCTCTGGACCTCTAGCGGTTAGAAAACGGTTTATTTTTGGGTTTTGTCGAGTGGCCTGCTCGCGCAAATAAAAAAGGTGGAAAATGCAATAAGCGTTTAGGGTTCTAGCTCCTAGCCAACTTGACTATGTAGAACCCGTTGCACCTGTGGATGTGTGGGTAAAGACGTTGAGCTTCAGCCTGACCCATCAACCCTGGCAGCCCAATCCTTGGCTTTGCCTTAATCAACTTGAATTCGGAGTGAACTTGTAGGAAGTCCTGGATTACTCTCTCGTTTTCTTCCGCTGTGATGCTACAGGTGCAGTAGACGATGCTCCCGCCCTCTCTAACGTGCTCCGCGCAGTTGTCTAGGATCCTCCTCTGGATCGACATCATCTTATTGATGGATCTCCTTGAGAGACGCCACTTCCCACTGGGCACCCGGTTGAAAGTCCCCGTGCCCGTGCATGGGGGATCCACGAGGACGAGATCTGCCTTCACATCCGGGAAGGCTCCAGGCTTTCTGGCATCCCCCCGAATAGGAACCGCATTCTCCACCCCCAGCCTCCCCATCTCCCTCTTCCAGATCTTGAGGCGACGCTCCGAGAAGTCTAACGATAGGATCAGACCCTGGTTTCCCATGAGCTGAGAGAGGTGACCCGTTTTGATCCCGGGGGCGGCGCAGACATCCAGCACCGTCATCCCCGGCTCCGGAGCGACCACCAGACCGGCTAGGACACTCGCCTTGTCCTGAACGGTGAAGAGGCCTTCCCGATAAGTCCTAAGGAGATTCAACGGGCAGGTCTGATTGACGACCCGGAAGGCATGCTCTAGTCCGGAATCTCCCTCCAGTTCCACCCCTTCCCGTCTGAGGCTCTCCAGAATCTCTCCCTCGGCCCCCTTCAGCGAGTTTATCCTTATGTAGGTTGGGAGATCCGGTACCTGCAGGAGCCGGAGAGCCTCCTCCCTCCCCAGGAGTTCCCTACAGTACCTCACAAACCAAGCCGGATGGAAAGTACGGAGGGCTGTCGCCTCGTCATCGGAGAAGCCTTCCAACTGGATATCCAGATGGGGTATAAGGTCCAAGGCCTCCTCAACAGTGGACAGCTCCCTCGAGCCCAATATCTCCCGCGCGAGTTCGGCCATTTTCACGACCTCCTTGAAGGTAATATCTCCATACTTCACCTCGGAAATGTAGATCCGGAGGAAGCTCCGGACTCCTAGGTTTAGGTCCTCAAGACTCTCCTGGTCCAGGGCCTGAGCGGCTAGATGGTCGAGGGCGTTACGCCTCCGTGTGACCTCCATGATGAGGCGGAAGGCCTGGCGCAGGATGGCTTCGTCTCTGATATCCAGCTGTTTGGCCGTCTTCCTCAGTGCGAGACGCTCGTTTATCCTTTTCAGCTCTATCCAGCTTAGGGCCTCAATCGCAAGAGCCAAAGCCTTCCACTGCAAGACAAACTCCTCCTCATAGAACCGTCCAGGCGGATAACGAGACATAGTAGATTGTGAAGCCGGGAAGATAAAGGATACCTCTCAACCCATTTACTACAGCGCGCCACATTATCATAAAGATTATAACCTTTGTAAGGGGCATATTCCTCGTTTCAGGGGTGCAATTTTGGGGAACGTTGGCATCACACTATCGACAGCCGATCCAGTAGGCGCGAATACACTTGGAGCCTTCAGGGAGATGGGGTTCGAGGAGACCGACCGGAGCAATGTCCTACAGCTTAGAGATATCTACCTCTTTATCATTGAGCCCCTTATCGTTCCCGCTGAGAAGT
>DAOVCM010000258.1 GCA_030670015.1 Candidatus Bathyarchaeota archaeon | reverse complement strand
TGGATCCCTTGGGGCCCTTCAGGCCCCTCGATCCCTTGGATACCCTGGTCTCCTTGGGGTCCCTCTGGTCCCTGGATCCCTTGATCCCCTGGGACGCCTTGGTCTCCTTTGACTCCCTGGTCTCCTTGGATCCCTGTGTCTCCTTTCTCTCCCTGGATCCCTTGAAGTCCGTTAGGACCGATAGGTCCTTCGTCTCCGGTAAGTCCTTGAGGCCCTGTCGGGCCAACGCCTCCTGTCGCTCCAGTATCTCCAGTATCACCCTTCGCTCCTTGAAGTCCAGTGTCTCCCTTCAAGCCCTGAGGTCCCTCGGGCCCCTCCGGTCCGTCGATCCCTTGGATCCCCTGGTCTCCGGTATCTCCCTTCGCTCCCTGGGGTCCTACGTCTCCTTGGAGTCCTGTATCTCCAGTCGCTCCCTGGAGCCCTGTGTCTCCCTGGAGTCCTTGGTCTCCTTGGATCCCCTGGATCCCACGCTCCCCTGGGTCTCCCTTATCTCCTTGATCTCCCTTCAGCCCTTGAGGACCATCCGGCCCATCCGGCCCTATCGGTCCCTGGACTCCCTGGATTCCCTGAGCTCCCGTAGGACCGTCAGGTCCTTCGATCCCTTGGATCCCCTGCTGTCCTTGAGCTCCGGTATCTCCTGTGTCTCCTTTAAGTCCCTGGTCACCAGTAACTCCGATAGGCCCTTGAGGCCCATCAGCTCCTGTCAGACCTTGTGCCCCTGGATCTCCCTGGTCTCCTTGGATCCCCTGGATTCCTTGGATCCCCTGGTCTCCTGTATCTCCGGTAAGCCCAGTGTCTCCGGTGATCCCCTGAGGTCCATCAGGTCCATCAGGTCCCGTTGGTCCGGTGAGTCCAGTGTCTCCTGTATCGCCAATCGGACCTTGAGCTCCCGTCGCTCCCTGTGGTCCATCCTCACCTTGGATGCCTTGGCCTCCTTGTGGCCCTTCCGGCCCGACATCACCCTGGACACCTTGAAGTCCCTGTGCACCATCAGCCCCCGTATCTCCCTTAACCCCCTGAATCCCCTGAGATCCTGTGAGCCCTGTCTCTCCTTGGATTCCCTGATCTCCCTGGACTCCTTGAATCCCTTGGACTCCTTGCTCTCCTTGGATCCCCTGAGGTCCCTGAGGTCCTCGGATGGGGCCTACGTTCTGCCAATTCCCTGCTCCCGAGCCAAGGCCATTGCTCACCATCCCGTCCCCAGCAGCTGCCTCGGGCAGGTGGTCTATCGTTACGATCCACATGTCACCGGCTACGCCGGTAGTCGCGATGATCACCTGGTAAGTCGCTGAGCCTATGATGGTGACTCCAGAGCCATCGGAACCATCAGCCCCTGGATCTCCCTGGATTCCCTGTGCTCCCTGGGAGCCATCAGCTCCCGTAGGTCCTGTGTCTCCGGTAGCACCAGTCGTCCCAGGGACTCCCTGCTCTCCTTGGATCCCTTGGGGTCCATCGGCTCCTGTCTGTCCTAGGCCAGCGGTGACCCAGGTTCCGTCCTGCCTCTCGTAAGGAGTCCCATCGGCAGGGGCATCCTTGACGTAGATCAGGAGGTCCTCTTGCTTCATCACGAGCTTCCCCGCCTCGACCCCACCAAGGTACATCCGGACTATGTCTCCGGTATCACATACTGCTTGAAACTCTATCGGCACTCTCGGCTCCTTAGGTTGTGAATGTCACTTGATCAAGGTCCTTCTCTACGGGGACAGTCAGATGCTCCACGGCCTCTACGCCAGGAGGCAGGATGACCCCACCTCCAAGCACTGGGACGTCAGCTTGATTCAGCACCTTATCGAAGAACTTATCGAAGAACTTAGGTGTGATCTTAGCATAGTTCGCCTTCACTAACCCGAGTCTCCCATGAAGCACTCTACCGATCCCACTACGTCGACTGCTCGGAAGCGGTAGAGCACAGTATTATCCCCTGCGATCATGATCTTATCGACGTCCCGATCATTCCCATTAGCCCCAAAGATCCTGGTCCAAAGTAGGCTCCCAGTATACTTGGCTTCCACAAGGATGGAGCCTCCCCGCATCCCTCGGATCGAGAGGTCAACAGCTCCCTTGAAGCTCCTCTCTGGTGATAGTCCAGACTCATCCTGGAACGTATGGAATAGGATAGCCATTAGCGTAAGTGCATGGAGACTATGTCATAGCTCGTGAACTGATAGGCCACGGTAGCCATAGCTGCTGAGCACTTGATCCTGAAGCTGTAGATGTGAGTCCCAGTAGCTGCGAAGGGAGCAGAGATCGTAAACTCCTGAGAGGCGGTGTCCTTCGTAAGGGTCGTTGGGATCTCGAAGAGCCCCACGAGTCCTATCTCATCCCACATCTGGAGTGTCAGGATCCTATCATTAGCCGTCGAGGCGAAGGTCAGGCTCAGGTTAAAGGTCACTCGGTAGGTTCCATCGATAGGCGCAGTGATCTTCCCTGTGAGCGGATCATGGGGCAGGATGACTCCACCAGAATCGTTGAAGCTATCGATCGGTTGGTAATCAAGTCCTATGGTCCCGCCTGGCGGATCACTTGCCTCATTCATATAGG
>DAOVCM010000055.1 GCA_030670015.1 Candidatus Bathyarchaeota archaeon | reverse complement strand
TGGTTCCCTTGAGCTTCACCGTTATGATGCTTGGGGAGAAACCAGCTATGATCGAAGCCGCCGTTTCCGGCGCGACCACGTACACAATGTCCACGCCAGTGGCATATGCTCCCATGGCTGTCAGCGCGGGTGCGCCTGAATAGGTCTCGCTCCCCCCTATCACGAGGAGGCGTCCAAAATCACCCTTGTGTGCCTCAGGTGCGCGGCGCTTCGAGGCAAGGTATACATCTCCCGGCCCGGCATACTTCTCAGCCTCCGGTGGAATACCTATAGATGCTACATCCAGTTGACCGAGATTTGTGCCCGCTTCCGCAAATCCAGTTTTCGGCTTGTGAAAAGTAAGGGTTAAATCAGCGGCGACGGCCTCCCCGTGAATGCTGCCCGAGTCGGACTCGACACCCGTGGGTACGTCAACGGCGATCTTGAAACCCTCTGAGCCGTTAATTGCCTGTACCATTTCCTTGTAAGGAGACGAGAGAGCGCCTTTCACCCCTGTTCCTATGAGCGCGTCTATGATTACACCTGCCTTGAGTGGAGAGACATCCGCTGAGTCGTGGATCTCTCGGACCGATATGCTGCTTCTCATGTTCTTCAGAGCTTTCCAGTTTACAAGGGCCTCATCCGACCGGATGTTACCCGGTTTTCCCAGAAGGAGAATCTCGACGGAGTATCCAGTCCCAGCCAGGTGTCTTGCAGCCACGAAGCCGTCTCCACCGTTGCCACCCAAGCCGCAGACGATGACCACTTTCGTCTTCACTTCAAACCTGTCTTTAACCGCTTCCGCCACAGCCCGACCTGCGTTCTCCATGAGCTGGAGCCTAGAGACTCCGAGGTAATCGGCGTTCATCTCCACCGCCCTTATTTCCCTGGATGAAAGGAAATCGTCGAGAATCAAGTAAGCCCTCAACCCTCATTAGGATCAATGGATATTTTAAGCATCTCGCCTTGTGGGCGACACACACATAGCCCAGACAATGGAAAACGATCAGTTTACTCGAATATCACCTACAGATCTGATAACGATGTCGGCTAGAACCTGGAGCTCAGGTACCAACTCAACTCCTAAACTGACGGCGATCACAGCCTTCACTCCAGCCGCCCTCCCAGCCCTCAGGTCGGATGCTTGATCCCCTATGTAGACTGACTCAGAAGGTGTGCATCTACACCTCTCGCACGCTAATAGTATCATTTCCGGTGAAGGCTTAGGGTTCTCAACATCATCCGCGCCAACGTAGATGTCGAACAGGTCGTGCACTCCCACAGCCTTCATGGTTTCTTCAGCGTCTGCACGTCGATCGTTAGTAGCAATCGCCAGCTTCATACCGTCAGCCTTGAGCCTTCTCAGGACATCCTCAACCCCTTTGAACAGAGCAGGTTTGTACGAATTGGCTAACTTTCTATCGGCTTCGTCATAAACCCTCCTTGCAAGCTCCCTCGCCTTTTCCCACCTCTGTCCTGTGAGATATATTGCTGTTGCAGCGACGATCAGGTCTTCTCGCCTAGGGGCCTTCGCGAGGGGTCCGTCCTCATCAGTTTCCCAAGTCACAAGATCTACCCCTGAAAGCTTCGCCCAGTTGATGACGGCTTCGTCACCGATGAGTTTGGTAAGGACTTGAGCTCTTGATTTTGCCCGTGCATGCAACCTCGCCAAGTCGATCAAAGTACCCGTCATATCAAAGCTGACAAGTTCACATTCAATCTGTTTTTCAGGTAGAAACAGGATGGGCATATCGGTCATATTCGTTCCTGTAGTTAAATAACCATTATCTCGTTGAACGGATTTTCTCGATGATGTTGATTAATTTAACCTCCATTCATGAGTTAGTATAGATTCAAAGGGAAGAGGGAAGCATCTTCACACGTTTGGAGGTTTTTTCTCGCTGTACGGGAACCCAGCAAATGTTAAGTACCCGTGAGAGGTTAGAATGTTCAGGTGAACAGATATGGCGACCGCTTTTGTCCTGATCAACGCTGAGATCGGCTCAGAGAACGAGGTGCTGAAGGATCTCAAGGCTATACCAGAGGTCAAGGAGGCCCAACTGGTGTACGGCGTGTATGACATAATCGCACGCATCGAGACTGATACAATGCAGGACCTGAAGGACACAATCAGCTGGAAGATCAGGCGCCTAGACAAGGTCCGTTCCACGCTGACTATGATCGTTGTCTAGTCCGCTCCGACGAATACAAACCCGTTTTTCTTATCATAAGATCTTGAAATGGATCAGGATCCAAACTCGAATCGGTCAGATCATCGGAAATAATTATTTCACGCTGATAAATGCATAACCTTGTTTTATCTTAGGGTTTTCAGGAGGTCCGCTTTGGTGGAGATCCCCACTACCATCCCTTTCCTGTGGACCAAAACCGCCGGGTAGATCCTGAGCATGCTTGCGATGAGGGATACTGGAGCGTCCTCCCCTACCTGGGGGAAGGGATTATTCATGATCTCGATTACAGGCTTGTCCACAACAGTCTTTTCACCATTGGTGTCGTTCATCCCATCTATAATCGTCCTCTCCGTGATACTGCCTATGGGCCTGTCCCCGTCTAGTACAGGAAGCTGGGAGTAACCGTATTCCCTCATGAGGTTCACGGCCTCCTTAACGAGATCGCCTTTCTGTATGCTAACAACATCGGTGGTCATGATCTCCTCCACCTTGGTCTCCCTCCTCTGTTCAAGTCCTTTCAGGGTCTCGAGAATAGCTATCACCTTGGTGTAGGAAGGCTCGATCTTCCTAGTCTCCAGTTTCGCGATATAGGACTGACTTACCCCCGCCAAGTTGGCCAGCTGTGCCTGGGTTAGGCCAAGGGTACGCCGTCTCATTGCGATGGTGTCTAATGAGGGTAACATTTGAATTATTCAACCTCCACAGGTCACTCTTGAGTGTTCACTCTTATGGATACACTTTGGACGTTTTATATAGACACCTATTCAACGGCTTCCCCTACATTTATCCAATATGTATCCTCAGAAAAAAAATCTATGTAAAAAATATCGATAACATTCTAGGCCCTTACCCGTTCCAATATGTATTAAAAGGGAGAAAATTCTTTCCCTGCAAGCCAAGGTTTTTTTAACTCACATATTTATCCATTTCAAAAGGAAACTTCAGCTTTGCTCCTGCACATAGGCTTGGATGACACCGACTCACCTATCGGTGGTTGCACGACATACATTGCTGCTAGTCTTGTGGAGAAAATTCAAGAACTGGGGGGAAAGTTCATCGACTACCCGAACCTGCTACGTCTCAACCCCAACGTTCCATGGAAGACCAGGGGTAACGGAGCAATTTGTCTTCGGATCGAGATCGAACCGAAGCTTGAGGGTCCCGTTAGATATACGGTTATCAAGGCCGTGGAAGCTTACTCTGAGTTTGAGTGTGAAAACACAAATCCTGGAGTCGTTTTTCACAGTGGAAAAATCCCTGAGCCCCTGACACGGTTCTCCGATTGTGTCATCAGTGGCGTCGTCTCCCTCGAGGACGCGCTGAAACTGGTGGATAAGCACTCCGCTTCCGCCATTGGGTACAAGAATATGAGGGGTATAATCGGCGCCCTTGCTGCAATAGGTGGACTCCAAAGCGGAGATCACACCTTTGAGCTTCTCTCCTACAGGAAGCCAGAAAACTGGGGCAAGCCTAGGCTACTCGACACTGCCTCTGTAAGGGTGATGGATGAGAGAACCCGGAAATTAACATTCAATAATGTTGACCCAGAGACAGGACGCATTCTCATCGCACCCCATGGCCCGGACCCGGTTCTCTATGGGATACGAGGGGAGACCGCGGAGGCGGTATACAGGGCAGCTATGATGGTCGAAGCAGTCGAGGACATCGAACGGTGGGTTATATTCCGGTCGAATCAGGGTACTGATGCGCACC
Source organism: Candidatus Bathyarchaeota archaeon (assembly GCA_030670015.1). Taxonomy (GTDB): domain Archaea; phylum Thermoproteota; class Bathyarchaeia; order TCS64; family TCS64; genus DAOVCM01. Next base: position 2,522 of record DAOVCM010000055.1, on the reverse strand, counting down.
TGCGGCACCAGTCAAATATCTCCGAATTAAAACCGTTTCACCCCGCTATTGTCACCGGCGTGGTCGTCGAGGGGTCCAGGACAATCAAAGGAGGACACGTTATTTTCAGAAGGGGGGACGATACTGGACGGATCGACTGTGCAGCTTATGAGCCGACAGGCAGTTTCAGAGAGGTAGTGAGACAGTTGGTTCCAGGGGATAGAATTAGGGCTTATGGAGGGGTCAGAGGATTGATTAAAGGTGAGGGGGGGACGTTGAACCTTGAGAAACTTGAGGTTCTGCATCTTGCCTCTGACCTGAAATTAGTTAATCCTTCCTGCCCTACCTGCGGTGGCAGCATGGAGTCTATGGGACGGGGCAAAGGGTTCAGGTGTCGGCGATGCAGTCTCCGTGACCGAGAGTTGACAAAGCAGACCGTGGAAGTGAAGCGGCAACTGGAGCCAGGGCTATTTATACCACCTCCCAAAGCACAGAGACACCTGACCAAACCCCTTGTGAGATATGGCAGAGAGAAGAAAATAATTTTTTCAGGAGAGCTGTTCGAGTCGTGGCATTGGCCATGAACTGCTAGTTACAATTTTATATGCGTCTGATTTTAAAACTAGTATAAAAACCGGTCGAGGTTGGGATATCTTAAGCTTCGGAGAGGAGTTCATCAACCTCACACCAGGGTAGTCAACCAATTTCAGGCCGACAACCTTTGCCTTTACCTGAATCTTGTCACCGATGGCCCGCTTGTCCAAGACTTCATCTTCAAAGTGGATCACAGCGTGGTACCCTCTGGTGGGCAGGTAGCCCACTTTTCCAACGACTATCCCCCACTCACCCTTCCTCTTACCGTCGATAATCTTCACCCAGTTACCGACATAGGAGAGGTTCCTGAAAGCTCCCTTCTCCCTATCATAGCCGACGGCATCGGCTGAGACACCTGGCTCCACTTTCTCCACTCATGACTAGCTTAAGCAGGGGTTATCAACCTTGACGTTCAAATCTCTAAGAGTATAATAATATTATAATTTGGTTTTTATTATGGGGAAGCCTAGCCCTCTCTTCAAGTTTCTTGTAGAGGCTTATTTCCACCTCAATTGTCTTCATCTCAAAAACCCAAGTGGGCTTAGACTAGCGTAAATTTAAGCGGAACGCATCTTTATATGTGGTAGAGATAGATGAAAGTACGCCCAAACTTAAGCACAGGCAATAAAAATATGGAGGGAAAAACACAAATGTATGTTAAAAAAGATCAGAGAAGCATAAGTTATTTATCTCAAGATTCATAGACAATCTAGAGGATTCTTACAATGTCTGAGGAATCCATAGAAATTTCCTGAAAGATCAGATTTATCTATAATAAACCCAAAGACTATGAACCCATTTATGTGTCAGGTGCCTACGGTGGAATGACCCCTAAGGGAGAACTCCTTGCGCACTTTTTCACGGAATACATAGATGTACCCTCTGAGATTCATGTCCCTCTTGATAAGAAAGGCCGCCTGAAACCTGATGAATCAGTTAAAATTAGGAGAGTTGAATGGGGACAAGGAGAAACTGTGGTTAGAAGGGATCTCAAGGTAGGTTTAATTATTCCCGCTCATGTTGTAAACATCATTGCCACATGGATGCTAGATAAATTAAAAAGCTCGGGCATTGAAGTCGAAACTGTTGAAGAGAAGGTTGAGAATAAATGAAGCGAAACTGGGGTTTCCAGACCTCCGTTATAAACGGTACCCTTAAACGCTTCTCTTTTCCAAAAGGAATCCTTGAACTAGAACAAACATCGATACCTACAGGAAAATACGCTGTTATGACTCTTTTACATAATTCATCTGAAAGTCCTCCTCTTTCTGACATTGAGATCTCAGATATTGAAGCGAGCAACAGGGAATATGAAGAGGGAACAATGGAGATTTTTGATAATATCGAAGAGTTCTTTGAAGCAATGCGAGAATTAAGAGATACCGATGAAAGGTGAAAAAATGCATAATGTGGAAACCCGGTAGATCCAATAGATTCAAAAAAGGGTATAAAAAAATTGGAGCTGAACTTCTTAAGAGAGTGAATAAAGCTCTTAAAACACTTTTAGAATCAGAGCATCCTGAAAATATTGGACAAATAAAAACAGGTGCAAAAAAAGGCTATTTTAGTTATGAGATTGGACGTAGCTGCAGGATACTATATCTTCCCCACCACGATACTAAAGTTCTTGAATTCGCCAGAATTTGCTCACATAAAGAAGTTTATGGACCTTAGATGGGTAGCTTCTCGCTCTACATCAGCGATACTTTTCTAGCGCGCGCGGGAGGTTCGAAGACGTTTATATAGACCAGTTCCTTCCAATAACGAAATGCATCTCCAAGGACGCTGAGGAATATGATGAGGTCAAACCGGTACGACGCTGCTATCACTATTTTCTCTCCAGAGGGACGCTTGTACCAGGTCGAATATGCGCTCGAACTTGTCAAACGAGGCGCACCGATAGTTGGTATCTTGTCCCCCGAAGGGTTAGTCCTAGCGGCGAACGAGAC
>DAOVCM010000124.1 GCA_030670015.1 Candidatus Bathyarchaeota archaeon | reverse complement strand
GATCAGGGTGAGGAATACGGGTTCCAGAAGACGAATGAACCTGAGAGGGTGATGGTGGAGCATACGAGTGCCAACCCAAACGGTCCCATCCATATAGGTAACGCACGGAACTCCATCCTCGGGGCATGCCTCGCCGAGATGCTCAGGAAGCAGGGACACGATGTCGCTGTCCACTTCCTCGTCAACGATATGGGCAGGCAGGTCGCCATGGCCACATATGGCTGGGAGCTCTTAGGGAAGCCTGAGCCTGAGGGGCACGCCGAGCTGTGGGTTGGCACTATCTATGCCAGCGTTAATGTTCTCAACGAGATGAAGAAGCTGAGAACTGAACTTAGGGAGGCGGAGGAGAAGGGGTTCACAGGTAAGGTAGCCGAGTGCAGACACAAGCTCGAGGAATACGAGATAGCAGCCCGTGGGCTAAGGAAGCGGAATAAGCTTCTATTCGACAAGCTCTCGGAAAAGATCGAACAGATTGCTGATGTGTCTATGGAGATAGTCGAGATCAATACAGAGTATGAGAATGGCGATCCTGTGGTTAAAGAGACGGTTAGAAAAGTCGTTAACTACTGCCTTAAGGGGTTCGAGGACTCACTAGGGGAAGTAGGCATCTACTTCGACTCCTTCGACTATGAGAGCGATCTGGTCTGGCGGAAGGCGGCTGAAGAGGTGCTGGACGGGTTGAAGGGAACTCCCTATGTCTTTGAGGATGGAGGAGCCCTCATACTGGATTGTGACAAGATCGCTGAGGACTACGACCTCAAAAAGCGGTGGGGCTTGAACCCCGAACATGAGATCCCGCGCTTAGTTTTGGTACGATCCGATGGGACGACCCTCTATACACTGAGGGATATGGCGTATTCAATCTGGAAGTTTCAGCACGTCGACCGTGTCATTAACGTCATTGGATACGAGCAGACCCTAGCCCAGCTTCAGCTCCGGATTGCCCTCGCGGCCATAGGACACGTTGAGATGGGGGACAAGCAGAAACATTATGCATATGAGTTCGTCAAGCTGCCGGGTGTGAAGATGAGCGGTCGGCTTGGAAGGTATGTCACTCTAAACGAGGTAATCGATCGCTCCACGGAACTCGCCTTTGAGGAGGTATCCAAGCGTAACCCTGGACTTTCCAACGAGGAGAAAAAGAAGATCGCCCGAACAGTGGGCCACGGCGCCGTGAAGTACACCCTCATAAGCGTTGACCCAATGAAAACCGTCGTCTTCGATTGGGGGAAGGCTCTCAACTTCGAGACAAATAGCGCTCCCTTCATACAGTACGCCCATGCCAGGGCATGCAACATACTGAAGCGTGCTGTGAAGTACCCAGACCCCGACTACGAAAGGCTCATTGATTTACGAGAGCGCGAACTCCTCACATTGCTGGCCACCTTTCCAGAGGTATTTCGTAACGCGGTTACCGAGTTGAAGCCAGGTAACATCTCAGCCTACGCTAACAATCTAGCAGATAGGTTCAACACCTTCTATGCCGCTCTCCCAGTCCTCAAGGCTAAGCCCGACGGGCTAGTGGGGGCCAGGCTGATGCTCGTGAAAGCCGTACAGATTGTGCTGAGGAACGCTATCTCCCTACTTGGTATAATAGCCCCCGAGCGAATGTGATGCACTATTATATTGAAGGCCGGGCTTTCGCTCGGTTTAAATATCTGTGATCTGAGGAGGGTTAATAGAGGTAAACTCTATTGAACCTGATTAATCTGAGACTATCGATGGCAGCGACGGTCGCGGTCATCGTAGGTATCTCGACACTAGGACTTAGTATTCTCCTTTCCATGATGGGTCAGCTGAACTTATACAGCCTGATTCTTGGAGTCGTAATCTTCAACATCGCCCAATGGCTCCTCGCCCCCTACCTCATCAAACTCCTATACAGAGTACGCCCCTTCAAGGAGGGTGAGAAACCACACCTTCAAAGAATAGTAAAGGAGCTCTCAGTCAGATCAGGCATCAAGACGCCGAAGCTTATGTACTCAAGCATCCCCATTCCAAACGCCTTCGCATACGGATCGCCTCTAACAGGGAGCCATGTAGCGGTGACGCAGGGCCTCCTAAACGAGCTCAACACCGATGAGGTGGAAGCAGTGATAGGCCACGAACTTGGTCATCTCAAACATAGAGATGTTCAGGTGATGATGTTCATCTCTCTCTTACCCTCCCTATTCTACATTCTGGGAAGGTCAATGCTATACTCTGGCTACTATGGCAGCAGGGACCGCAGGGGATCAGGCGGCCTCGCCCTCGTCGGCGGAGTCTCCATGCTTATCTATTTCTTCCTCCTCCTGTTCAACCTGAACCTGAGCCGTCTCAGGGAATACTACGCAGACCAGCACAGCGCTTCTATTGTGGAAGATGGCGCTCGTAAGCTATCCGAGGGCCTCGCGAAGATATCATCATCAACCTGGAGGATGCAAAGAACTAGCCACAAGAAGATAGCCATCAGTGGCTTCAAGACCCTGTTCATCGCCGACCCTGACCGGGCAGGTCGGGACGCCGCAGACCTCTATCAAATGAGATACGGGGGCACCCATGAAGAATTAGTGCGGAATATCCTGGCGAGGAGGGTCAGCTTCCTAGACAGATTCATGGAGCTGTTCTCAACCCACCCCAACATCGTAAAGAGACTACGAGCCCTCAAATACTAGGTCCATTTCCCTGTCAAGAAGCCTCTTCAAAGACTCAAAATCATTCTTCATCGCATTCTCCAGTTTACGATTATATAGCACGGCAGCTGGATGAAATAATGGAAGAATGACAACTGGACCCCAAGGCGCCTCAGCAGGAACTATTTTCCCGTGGACCTCGCCTATCCTAGACCTTTTCAAGCCGAATTGCTTCATAATGTAGCCGGTGGCGGAGTTACCCAAAGGAGCTAAGATCCGCGGTGAAATAATATCTAGCTGCTTCTCTAAATAAGGAGTGCATGTTAAAATCTCATCTGAACGCGGCCGTCTATTTCCGGGAGGTCGACATTTAACTATATTTGTAATGTAGACATCGCCACGTTCCAATCCAACGTGCCTTAAAAATTGGTCGAGCATCCGACCAGCAGAACCCACAAAGGGCCTACCAGTTTCATCCTCCTTCCGACCAGGTGCCTCTCCCACGAATACTACAGGTGAACCCAGATCACCCTCGCCCAAGACAGGGTTTTGCCGACATTCATACAGTTCACAGCTGTGGCAGGAGAGGACATCCGTCACTAGTTTATCCATCCTCCCCTTTTTTAAGACGCTTTTCAAAGGCGAATCGATGAAAGTAATTGTTAATTTGTATTATAATCTACCCCTATAATCATAATACCTCTAACTGAGAACAATAATATTTCGATATTATGGGGGACCGTCGAAGAGTTAATCCATATTCCTTAGCATCTTTAATTGAACAAGTTAATTTCAACCCCTACTGGAGTGTCGGATAACATGTCGGATGAGCCAAGTATCAAAACCAAGACTGATGTGCTGGACCTGGTCATCAGCTTCATTATGGACCACGAGAATCGGATGGACCAGATGGTGGAGAGACTAGAGAGGTTAACAAACAAACTCCCAAGTAATAACTATAAAATCAACAATGCCCTTACATCCAGGGACTATGCCACTACTAAGCCTGAGGTCTTCAGCCTAGTCATCAATAATCCAAAAGACTTTAAGGAAATTAAGTCCGTCAAGATCGAATGGGATATAAGGAATCAAGAACTTATCCATGAAAACGCCAGAGTCAACACAATTCTGAGTGAGATTAAACATCACCTTCGAGAAGACTGACCATCTTATTTAACCTAGAATCCTGAAAACGATAAACATAATCATAGACCTCTCATGTTCACCACCGATTGTACAATAAGTTGTAACTAAGGTTACTGATATTCAGCTATTTTCTAGCGCTATTCCTGCATCATAACACGAAATAAACCTAAGCTTTTCCAGCCACATTCATTTCACTTCTCTCATTTCCACTATTTACTACAATTAAGTATTCGCATATTCCAAACGGATTGAGAAAACAACCAGCTACAAATTTAGTGATGCGCGCGAATAAATAGTTGAGATTCCTAGAATTATACGGTGATATGGGCGAATTAAACTCGTACATAGGAGAGTTACTCAACCTACCCGTACAGACTAACATAAGACCCACGCCACCCACAGTTTCGCTGTTGGACTCCGTCTCCAAGGTATTGGAGATGATGATAAATGAGAACATA
>DAOVCM010000215.1 GCA_030670015.1 Candidatus Bathyarchaeota archaeon | reverse complement strand
GAATTTGAAGGTACATGTTCAAAGGACACCGTTTTAAATTCCTAGACCAAGGCGTGATCGAGGTGAACTTTTGACCATAAGATATGATGCGAGGTCAGGGAGGGCGGGAAGGATCATGGTATTGAGGTTCAAGCCGGGGAGTGACCTACTTGAGACACTTCATACCTTCGTCTCCGAGGAATGCATCGAGGCAGGTGTCATAATCTCAGGTGTTGGACTGCTGGGTGAGGCTCGATTGAGGAACTGTAATAGTCTACCTAGGGAGTTCCCCATAACCGATTCAAACCGCACATTCCTAGCTATCAAGAAGCCCCTTGAGATACTTTCAATCTCCGGGAACATCAGCAAGGCAGAGGGAAGCCCTCTCGTTCATGCTCACATCACCCTCTCCTCCGTCGAGGAGGAGGAGGTCTCACTTGTAGGAGGACACCTCCTCAAGGGCTGCAAGGTCCACGGCTTCGCTGAGATAGTCATCATGGAGCTGGAGGAGATAGAGATGGAGAAACAGTTCGACGAGGAGACTAAAACTCTACAGCTCTTTGCATAAGCCTATATGTTTAGAGGAATAGCGCCAGAAGCCCCTACCTTTTCAAGGGTAGGGATGAATGGCGCAAAGGTTAATAGGCGTATGAACACCTAATTACCTGATGCGGAAGACCAGATACGCCCACTACACACTGAACTACCACTACGTATGGTGCCCCAAGCACAGGAGAAATGTTCTGACGGGCGAAGTAGCTGAGAAGCTGAGGATGATAGTCGATGACATAGCGGGGCAGATGGGGTTCGACGTGATCTCACTCGAAATACAGCCCGACCACGTACATCTCTATTTATCCGCCCCTCCAAAGTACTCCCCGGCCAAGCTCATCAACGCCATAAAGGGCGCATCCTCCAGGAGGCTACGGAACGAGTTCCCAGAGCTGAAGAGCGCCGTGGACGAGGAGACGCTCTGGACGCGCAACTACTACGTGGGCACCTCAGGCCACGTGTCCAGCGAGACCATAACGAGGTACATCGAGGAATGCCGGGATAAGTAAGGACGCTGAAGATACCGGTGCACTACCTGACCACTGAGCGTAAGCTCAGCATCCTCGACAGGCTGACGGCGAGGCTAACCTACGCAGTACGTCTCTTCTCCGCCGAAATAGGGAAATCAGGGCAGATACCGCGGACGAGGAGGGACGTGAGGAGATACTCCCGCGTTGTGAGGGAGAAGACGGGGCTGTCCTCCGGCTTCATCCAGCAGGCGGAGGACAAGGCTCTCTGGATGTGGCGTTCCTACGATGAGCTGCACAGGGAATGGAGAAAGATGCTATACAGGGCTAAGCAAGGCACCAGGTGGCACGGAAAACTCTTGAAGCGGGAGCCGTCCAAACCGTGTTCATCTATACATTCAAAGCTGAAGAAGACGCCCACCCGTTTTGACGTCAGAACAGGCGAGGTTCAGATAGCCTCTCTCGCCCTGACTGGCTGTGTGGTGCACATCTCGACCTTGAAGAAGGGTGAAACGATGGATGTGTTGCTTAACCCCTCGGAATGGCACGAGAAAATGCTTGAGAAAGCGGAGAAGATCAGGAGCTTCGAGATCGTTAGTAATAACGGAAGATACTTTGTCCACGTGCTATGCGAGTATCGGGTTCCATCACCACCTCCAAGGGGAGTGGCTGGAGTAGACCTGGGCCTAAAAAGGCCTCTATCAGCCGTGCTGGTAGACGAGGGCTTCCACTTCACGACACTCCAAAGCGGGAAGGAGGAGCATCTGAGGCCGTTGAACGACCGCGTCTCCCACCTGAGGAGAATCGAGAAATGGAGCGTGTTGAAGAAGCTGAGGCACAAGCGTAGGAACGTAGCCGAGCAGTACGATAGGATGCTGGCGAAGGCGTTCGCAGGTGTCTCCAAGGGCTACTACGCCTTCATAGGCCACCCCCGGTATATCCGATACCACAAGTTCAGGGGTAACGGTGATAGGGTTGGTCGGCGGATGCTTCAGGGATGGAGCTTCCTCCGGCAGGCCGGGTACATCATACACGAGAAGGCGAAGCTCGGCGATGAGGTCGAGATGGTGAACGAGTGGTGGACCTCGTCCAGGTGCTGGAGGTGCGGAGCCGGAGTGGAGAGACCTGTGCAGAGCAGGATAATCTGCGAGACCGGGCACCAGTACGACGCTGACTTCAACGGCTGTATGAATATCCTTCGGAGGGGTATATCCCGTCTGGGGGATAAGACCCCTGCGAGCCTGTGCGCTCTAAATGGGGCGGGGGCCCGGGTTGACAGGGCCCTGAACGGGGGATGACTCGGATGGAGAATCCGACGAGCCCTGAACCTCATGGAAGCCCGGCGCCTTCAGGCGTCAGGGAGGATGTCACCTAATCTTGGTAATATGTACACCATCAATAATCACACTCTACGAGCTGTTGCTGCACAAAAGTCTATGTACGGAACCTAGTTCACGGAAATTATCGAAGAGTTTGAACTGGTTAATCAGACTGACTGTAACGTAAATTGTAACTATTCTCCATCATCAAATCTGTGTACGTAATCTTGAATCTGAGAATGTCATGAATGAATACACTCATCCTGCGGAATCATCGAGAGGGTATAGGAAAATTATTAATCCCTCGGGCATTTTCATTATCTTGGTTCTTAAATTTGGCTTCCTCACTAAGGGAACTGGCTTTCACCGAGATACGGGAATTCGTCAACCGTCGAGTGACCGTCTTCAGCCCCGATGAAACTGCGTCAAAGGTACTCGGGGTGTTGAAGGAGACAGACCGCTATGAGGCAGTGGTGTCATCCGATGGGTCAGTCGGGATTATCACCGTCAGGGATCTACTGGGTGTGGTTCAGCCCTCACGGACAAAGATTGAAGGCATCTGGAGGGCAACC
>DAOVCM010000163.1 GCA_030670015.1 Candidatus Bathyarchaeota archaeon | reverse complement strand
GATCGCCATTCTTCTCGTAGCCTCTTCTGGAAGTCTAGACCAGCCTCGGACCAGGTCTTCTGTCTGGAAAGGATATCCGACAGCTTTTCTCTAGTGACCTTTCGAATAATAACCTGATCACCTTCGATCACGAATAGAACCTTATCACCTTTATTCAAACCCAACTTTTCCCTGATCTCTTTAGGAATAGTTATCTGTCCTTTGTGGTGATTGAGCCCCCATTCACCTCCAACATACTTCACCATACCTATGTGTACGGAAAGACTTTCAGATGAACATTACTGAATATGGGTTAAAAAATTCTACCTATTCCACTATGTTAACAGTTTAAGATATTACATGAGGAAACCGTTTCAAATCCAGCCTATGTCGTCACATATACTCTCATAAGATGACCAAACGGAAGAGACACACGCGTCATGTTTCCTCTGAGTAACAATTTTTTAAGTCCATATAGAGGAGGTTCATCAGGTGTTAAGATGTCTGGAAAAATGAAGCCGATACCGGAAGCTGAATTGAAGGGTTACTATGAGGATGCGGAGAAACATCTACTGAAGCCGTGGCTAACAAGGCCCCTCCCACATAGGGACCCGCTCATCATCGGGGGCAAGGGAGCCCGTTTCTACGATGCCGCGGGCAAGGAATACCTTGATTTCCTCTCTCAGCTCTTCAATGTCAGTCTTGGCATTGGAAACAGGAAGGTAGTTGAGGCCGTCAAGGAACAGGTTGGTAAGGTAAACTATACGAAGAACACGTTCCTGAATATACCCAAGATCCTGCTGGCGAAACGGCTAGCCGAGATCACTGGGGGAGACCTCACTAGGACCTTCTTCAGTAATAGCGGTACCGAGGCGAACGAGGCTGCTTTCAAGATCGTTAGGATCTACACCGGGCGCTTCAAGGTTATCAGTTTATGGAATGCATACCATGGATCGACATATGCGTCGATGAGCGCGGGAGGAGTTACCTCTAACCGCACTCCCTTCGAACCCCTCGTCCCCGGGTTCTTCCACATACCCCCTCCAAACTGCTACCGATGTGCTTTCGGAATGAAATACCCAGATTGCGGAATGCGATGCGCAAAATTCCTCGAAGACACGATAAAATTCCACGGTCCCGAGACAGTAGCAGCCTTCATAGCAGACCCCGTGGTCGTCGCCGCAGGAGTACTCGTACCTCCGAAGGAGTACTGGCCCATGATCAGGGAGATCTGTGACAAGTACGATATACTGCTGATACTTGACGAGGTGATCGCCGGATGCGGGAGAACGGGGAAGATGTTCGCGCATGAACACTGGAACATCTATCCCGACATCCTCATCCTCGCGAAGGGACTATCCAACGCATGCGTTCCGCTAGGAGCCACCATCATGAACGAGAAGATCGCTGACTTCTTCCAAGAGAGAAAGACCTTCATGCACGGATTCACCTACAGCGGACATGCACTGTCATGTGCCGCAGGACTAGCGGCCATAAACGCCTACATAGAGGACAAGATACCAGAAAATGCGGCGAAGGTAGGGGAATATCTGCTGGACAAACTCAGGGGTATACAGGACAGACACAAGTCCATTGGCGATGTGAGGGGGCTCGGACTCATCGAGTCGGTGGAGTTCGTGAAGGACAAGACGACCAAGGAACCCCTAGCGGCGAAAGACCCAGAAACGCCCCTGGAGGAGCGTCCCATGGTTATGCTGAGCGACGGATGCCTGGAGGAGGGGCTTCTCGTCATGCCGACCATGGCAGGTTCGATGATAAGGATCTCCCCGCCGCTGATAATCACGGAGGAAGACGTCGACAAAGCCATGGAGATCTTCGAGAGACAGATAGCCCGCGTCGAGAAGAAGTTCCTCTAGTCAACAACCTCCTTCATTCCCTTTCTTTTCCATGTCTCCGTGATTCTAAGTTATTCATATGTGAAAAATGAACGCTTGGCTTTAAGCTGTACAAGTGAGTTTTACTCAATTCTTATTAAGTTTAGTCATCGTCATTCTTATCGATGAGAAGATGAGCGTCTCTCAGAGAAGTATACCTGAAGATAAAATCATCTTGAGAGAGATCGTCCACGTATGCATCGTGGTGCGAGATGTCGAGAAGACAGCTAAGGCCTTCGCTGATAATTTCGGCGTCGGCCCGTGGAGGATAAGGAGGATACACTCACCATCGACACGAGCAAGTTTGCGCGGTGAACCGGTAGAGTACACCCTGAAATTTGGGCACGCAAGGATGGGCCCCATTACGTTAGAGCTGGTTGAGACCGTGGACGGGAAGACCCTCTACCAGGAGTTCCTAGAGGAGCACGGCGAAGGAATCCACCACATAGGCGTACCTACACCTCTGCCATTCGACGCCGAAATCGAAAAGTGGCAGAAACTCGGGATAAAACCCCTTCAGATAAACAAGATGGAGGACCCAGAGGAAGGATGGGCTTACATGGACACTCAGGGACTAGTCGGATGCATCCTTGAGATCCTCAGCTTCAAGAGATATCAGTGAATTCGAAGTTCCATTCTCATGCGGGCTTCATTCCTGTAACTTTTTTCCATCTGAAGCCATGGTTTTAGACCTCGTGAGTATATTGGAGTTAAATTAGTGATCCATTATTCTTAGTCTAATCCGAGGAGAAGAGTTGAACTCTTCCGTCAAGATGGGCGGTCAATATGTCGCCATTCGAAGCCACGGCGATATCGTGGGCTGTTGAGAGCTGCCCAGGTCCACTTCCAGCGGTACCGAAGAATCCTAAGATCCTCCCTGAGCTATCAATCTTAGTCACGCGAGCATTGTCCCCGTCGCATGTGTAGAAGAAGCCATCAGGCGCATAAACGATCCCGTATGGCTTACCTATGTGAGTCCACTGCCTGAGAAACTCCCCTTCGGAGGTGAAGACCTCCACACGCCATTTGGTGCGGTCAGCGACGTAAACGAGACCATCATGATCCGTCGTGATGGCATGTGGCAGCACGAACTGGCCCTCTCCTTCTCCCTCGGACCCCCACTGTCCCAGGAAATTTAGATTCCTGTCGAATCGGGCGACACGCCTGTTGCCGTAGCCATCGGAGACGTAATACTCGCCTCTAGCACCGAATGCGATGTCCGTAGGTCTGTTGAAATGTGACCCATCCTCCCCAGTGACACCCTTCACCCCAAGCGTCTTGAGAACCTCTCCTTCAGGGGAGTACAGATAGAGGACGTGCCCGCCGTCGTCGATCAGCCAGACGTTGAGATCTTCATCACATTTTACCATATGCGGTCGAATATAGACGCCTTCACCCCAAGAATGCAGATACTTACCGCTCCTATCGAAGCAGATAAGGGGAGGAGAATCCTTACCACGGTGATAGATATAGTAGCGCTCTTCAGCATCTACAGCTACGCCCACGACCTGTCCTAGGCTCCAGCCGGAAGGTATTCGGGGCCATTCTTCCACAATCCTGTAACCAAGATCGGAAGGGCTCTCCTCAACCTCCCATGCTCGAACCCTGAGCAGGGACTCCACATCGTCAGCGGGTTCGGTCAAAACCTTTTCCAATGGGCCGTCCACAAACTCCACACAATCACCTCATACTATGCTAACATTACAACTA
>DAOVCM010000130.1 GCA_030670015.1 Candidatus Bathyarchaeota archaeon | reverse complement strand
CCCTTGCGAAGGAGCCTCGGCTGGGCCAGTATCCGAGCTCGGCTATGAGCTCATCTATCTCGTCCGAGATCCTTATGGGGAGAGAAATGGTTACGTATTTGCTCTTAGATGCCATGGTTAGATCGCCCGATCTGTATTAGTAATACATATAACTAACTATATGTGGTTATGCATAACAGTAATTTAGCTTTTTGTCGCAATAAAGCGGACATTTAACGCCATTGGATGGCGTAAGTTTAAACTAACGTTAAACTGTGGGTGGAGGAGGGTGAAAAAGGGCATTTATACGGCGCACGCGCATTGCAAACGTGCGGCATAAATGTGGCATAAGTTTAAACAATCGTTAAACTATGGGCGGAGGAGGGCTAATAATGGGGAGATCGGGCGATCCCACCATCATGGCTCTCCTCCGCAAGTATTTTCTGTGGGGCTGCTCTCTTAAAAGGTTTCATTGTTTAGATAGGGATCTCTGTGGTTTCTGGTTCTAGTATTTCATTCACCTTTTTGAGGTAATTCAAAACTTTATCTCCTGTCTCGGTCAGGGTGTAGATACTCTTTGAGCTCTTGTTGATTTCCATCGGTTGCTCCTGGATTAATTCTTTGGCTTTAAGCTTCTCCAGTGCCTTTTTGAGCATGGTCCAGTTTAGGTTGGCTCCGTACATGATTTTTGTAGGGAGGACTGTGCCGCTTTTAATCTCGGTCAATATGTCTATGTATATCTTAAACCTTGATCTTCTCGCCACCTTAGTTCTCAACCCGTTTTAGGTTTTTATGTCGTCGTCACGGTTCTTTAAGCTATTATCAAGTATCGGTCTACGTATCTGCGGATGGCGCAGCGAACCAGTTCCTCTTTGCTATCGAGGCCGAGGAGCTCGACGACTTCGTCCATCCTCTTAACGAGTTCGGGGGTGAGGTTTATCTCAAGTTTTTCCATTACTGTTTCACCTGGACTGGATTTTGCTGTCGATATCGCGGATGTTGACGATCTCGTCCATCCATTCAATATCTGTCCACATATATTGGATGGTGCAGTGAACCAGATCCTCTTTGCTATCAAGGCGGAGGATGTTAACGACTTCATCCATCCTCTTAACGAGTTCGGAGGTAAGGTGTATCTCCAAGGTCTCCGGCTGTACCTCTATTCGCTTTTCATCAACCTTTATTTTAGTGCTCATTGAACACCATCCGCATAGTCGGTGGTTTCGTCTCGGAGTCTACGCTTAATCTTTATGAATCATTAACAAATATCGCTAACCGGTTTTATTCGCCTTCTAGGATAAGCGTCTGCTCGTTTTTACTTATTTTCCATCTTCGTTTATGTTTCTTTGATAGGGTTCTTAGTTGTTTTTTTGATAGGCTTGGTATGTAGTAGGTTCCGCTTGCGGTTTTCCTTATTTTCAGGCGTAAAGGCTCCATTTGACAACCTAGTGGTTTGTATGTGGCTCAGAATTATTACATGTTCGATGAGCTAGTTTACCCCTATTTTTTGTATTTGGTTGTCCTTTAGAGGCAGGATACCTGGTTGGCGGCCCACTTGGAGTACTCGCAGTCATAATAGTCCTAGCCGGCGGCTACATGTACTACCGCCTCATAGGATATATGTTAGTGTTAGGCGGAGTGGTACTTGGAGCCTACGCCGTCAAACAGTAAGAGAATTGTTCTCTTAAAAAGAGAGTAAATGAGATAGATTAAAAGCTTGACAAAGGTAAATCGGCGCTTACATCGTAGCCGCTGCTCCTAAGCTCTACCAAGAGATCAACTTTCCAGGCACCAGCCCTATCATATGGCACGTAGAGAACCCCCGCAATGTCTGAAGGAAGCTCGAATCCCTCAATCTCTCTGTAAAGCACAAATACACTGCCCCGACCAAGCTTCCCAAAGAAGAAGCCCAACTCCAAAACTACGTTCTGTCTAGCCCTTGGCCTCAGATTTCCTTCTCCCCTTATCCGGCCTTCATCGTCTGGAGAGAAAATAACGACTGCGAACCCAACATCAGAGGCTTCCTCTTCGAACTTTTCAATTAACGTCCTTCCGCGGTTCGGCTGCTCATGAAGAATTATAGGCTCTAATTTATGTTGTTGTAAAGCCTAGCTACGCTCTGCTTCATCTCTTCATCATGGTTGTGGACAACGAAAACACGCTTAGACTCTGGTTCATATTCTGGTCTTTCTTGAACACTGGTGCGCCATCGATCTAACACATCACTAAATAAAGAATCGTCTTTTTGTCTAAAGACTTTTAACGTGTCTCCTTGTGTCTCATCAGATACAGGTTTCTCAGGAACAACCTGCTCAAGTTCTTCTATTATCAAATCAATAATATTGTTAAGGTTACGTTTACCTTCTTCCCATTTCTTAAAAGCGTATCTAGATGGACCTGGCGGACTAGACGAAGTGACAATAGTAATACCTTCAAATTTAACCTCTTTAATCTGCTCAATAAAACACGAATGCATGCATAACACTCTATATTCAACACTAATATTTAACACAAACATGTTAATATAATCATAACTACACAGTTCGGTACATACTTTGACTCCCACGGGCCTTCGGATACGGGGTATCTAGACGTAGTCAATACAAAAATATACAACGTTCTAATAACAAATCTCAATAGAATAAAATTTTAGGCGGATACCCCCCAGTCCACCATTAATTTCCCAAGGCGGCTACAAGACAAGATACAGACTCGGCATGAATTAGCAGGAACTCGTACTTTACCTCGTTTATTTGTGTGAACGATAGACTTGAGGATATGATCATCTCTTAACAGAACAACTAACTCCAGAACCAGTAAATTGACCCCTCTGCGCGACGCTCATAGCTCAATCGTTTCGCTGCTCTACAAGCATGATTATCTCTTCTACAACTCGATCAACTGCGGCTTCCACACATGGAGTGCATGTCACGCTGAAGATCACGGTGTCCTCAGCCTCGATACCGATGAGAACCTGCTCCGGGGGCATCTCCTCAGGCATCAGCCTCCTCCCGAGTTCAAGCGTGGTCACAAGATCTACGCCGTGGCTCGATGAGATTCTGGGCGGCTCCTCACCGCCAGCGATGTTCACGTTATAGATCGTCCCCGGCTCGGCACCTGTCCTGATGGAGTCAACTATAATCACTCTACCGTAGCCCTTCATAGCCTCAAGGATCTCGACGCCCCCCATGGCGACATCGACGGCGTCGATCTGGGGAGCCAGCTTCTTCAGCCTGTTGACGACGTGGACTCCGGCCCCGTCGTCGCATCTTAGGAGGTTACCCACGCCAATGACGAGGGTCTTCAAGGCGTATCAGCCCCTCTGAACCGTCTCGATGAGCCGCTTCTTGTCATCGTAGATGTTGACCTTTAGAGAGGCCTGGCCTGGAAGAGTGTGGGTGCTGCACCCGAAGCAGGGGTCGTAGGCCCTGAAGGCCATCTCCACCATGTTCAGGAGGCCCTCGTTGACGTTGTTGTCTTTGATTAGGCCTTTGGCGGCGTCCCTGATGCTCATGCAAATGTCTGCGTAGTTCATTGTGGTCGCCACTATGAGGTTGACCTTCTTTATTATTCCCTCCTGGTCCAGCTTGTAGTGGTGGATGAGGGTGCCCCTCGCCGCCTCCACGACGCCGACACCCTCCCCGGGCTCTCCAACCGGGTTCCTGAGGTCGGTGCCGGTGATACCGGGGTCCGTGGCCAGCTCCACCGCGCGCTCGGCGGCGTACAGCAACTCCACGAGGCGTGCCCAGTGGAAGGCCAGGGTGGACTGGATAGGTCGGCCGCCCAGCGTCTCATACATGCGCTTGTACTCCTCGTCTGCTTGAGGGGTCGCCATGCCGTCTGCGGCGTTGAGCCTGCCCAGGGGTCCGACTCTAAATATGCCGCTCCTTGGGCCGTCGGTGAAGCCATCCCAGCCCACACCCTTGAGGTAGGTGAACTTGCTGTAGGTCCATGGCTCCACGTGCTCGCAGACGTGATCCAGATAATCCTGCTCGCCGAACTTGACGTACTCCTTGCCCCGCTGGTCGGTTACCCTGATGTCCCCGCTGTAGAAGTTGACGTGGTTGTTATCGTCCACTATACCCATATTATATGTCTTCAGTTGGTATGGGTCGCTTAGGATGAGGTCCAC